>DATKMJ010000064.1 GCA_035541935.1 Candidatus Binatia bacterium
GTGAAGACTTTCGTCTCGGGCGACGCCTGGTTCGTCTGCCACTCTGGCCCGTTGCGCACGGCGTCGATCGCATCGAACGCGTTCCAGAGATTGCCCGCGAAGCTGTCGCCGACCGTCGGCGCGTAATAGCGCCACGAGACGGAGTTGGCGTCGAGCAGATCGCGGAGCGTCCGGTAGCTCAGGCACGGGAAAGGACCGCGCCCGCCCATATACTGATTGTTCGGCGTGATCAACGACGTGACGGTTCCGGCCGGCGCGTCGCAGCCCCACGGCGTCTTCGTCGGGAAATCTATGAGGCTCTGCGAGTCGTTGAGTTCGGTGCCGCCGCGAATGAGGTCTTGATGGGCCGTGAAGCTGCCGCTGCCTTGCGTTTGGAAGACGTGGTCGGCAAGCACGTACTGCTTGGCGAGATCCCAGTACGGAGCGATCTGCGTGGGATCCACGTACTCGTAGACGTAGGTTCCCGGCGTCTTTCCGATCGGCACGCGGTCGAAGCCGTTCATGTTGCCGTGGTTGTAGTCGCGTATCCAGTACTGGTAGCCGTTATTCGGCGAGATCGGGCTCTCGAGGTCTGCCTTCCGTAGACGGCGCGTCCCGTTGTGCGTCTTGCCGACGGTCGTACCGTCGGCTCCCGGATACGTCGCAAAGAGATTGTCGAACGTCCGGTTCTCCTGAATCATGATGACGATGTGGGCGAAGTGCTTCCCTTGCTTCGCCGGCGGGGGAGGCAGAAACGGCGCCGCAGCCGTCGAACCGGAGCCTCCGCCGCATCCGCTCGACGCAAGCGCAACGAGGGCGGCGAGAATGCGGGCGCGCACCATGGCTTACCCTATCGTCCGATGCCGCGCGCCATCCCTTCCGATGCAGGCGCCGGCTTGCCGGAGTTCGGCAACCGGCCGAGCGAAGAGGAGCGCATGCCGCTCGTACCCGCGGATGGTAAGAACGTTGCCAGCGCCGCTCGCCTGTTGCGCGAGGGCGGCGTCGTCGCCTTTCCGACCGAGACGGTCTACGGTCTCGGCGCGCTCGCGTTCGATGCCCTCGCCGTCGCCCGCATCTTCGAGATCAAGCGGCGCCCAAGCTTCGATCCGCTCATCGTTCACGTGCTCGACGAGGCGATGCTCGAACGCGTCGCGATGGGGCTCTCTCCAGGCTCGGCTGCGCTCGCTCGCCGTTTCTGGCCGGGGCCGCTGACGCTCGTTCTCTCCAAGCGCCCCGAAGTTCCCGAGATCGTGACCGCCGGGCTCGATAGCATCGCTGTTCGCATGCCGTCGCATCCGGTCGCGCGCGCGCTGCTCGAAGCGGCCGGCGCGCCGATCGCCGCTCCAAGCGCGAATCCGTTCGGCGGTCTGAGCCCCACGCGCGCCGAGCACGTCGCCAAGGGGCTCGGCTCCGAGGTGGATCTGATTCTCGACGGCGGACCGAGCGAGCGCGGCATCGAGTCGACGATCGTGGCGATGGAGCCGTGCCCGACGCTGTTGCGGCCCGGAGCGATACCGGTGGAGGAGATCGAAGCGATCGCCGGTCCGCTTGCCCGGGAGCGTGAAGCCGCGGCGGCCCCGCGAGCGCCTGGCCAACTGCCGCAGCACTACGCGCCGGCGACTCCGCTTCGGCTGATCGATCCGGCGCTGGTGCCGGCGGCGCAGCGTTCGCGCGCCGGCGCGCTGACGTTGAACGAAGAGGCGGCGGGTTACGCCGCCGTGCGGCTGCTCTCGCGGCGCGGCGACCTGCGCGAGGCGGCTGCCGGCTTCTTCGAAGCGCTGCACGAGCTCGATGCGCTGGGCCTCGAGCGAATCGACGCCGCCCCGTTTCCGCGGACCGGACTCGGGCTGGCGATGACCGATCGCCTCGAGCGGGCCGCCGCCCGCTGAAACGCGGCGCGCTTGCCATGCGTTCTGGCCGTAAAGAGAGAAGAGAGGGTCATGATGCCGAGTTGTAAAGTCTTCGGGCGCGCCGCCATACTATCGGCGTATCTCGCCGCGTGCTGTTTCGTTGCGGTGCCCGCCGAAACGGCGCTGCCGTCTCAGGTCTCGGGCGACGTCGCTCAGAGCTTTCAGTTATTAACGAACACGTACTACGATCAGGTCGCCCCGCAGGTGCTGCTCGCGGCCGCCTCCGACGCGCTCTCCGCCGCGGCGCTCAAGCGCGGCGTGACGATTCCGTCACCGGCCCTGCACGTCGAGAGCGATCGCGAAGCGACGCTCGCCGCGCTCGACGCGGCGATCGTCTCGGCCGCGCACGCGGCCCACGCGTCGCCGAGCGATTTCGCCTACGCCGCGATCGACGCGATGGCGAAGGCGACCAACGACCGCTACACGCAGTTCTTCACGCCCGCCGAGTACCGGCAGTTCAACGAGGCCCTCGATCCGCGCCGGATCGGCGGCATCGGCGTCATGATCGAGCCCGATCCGGCTTCGGGCTGCGTTCGCATCTCGTACGTTCTTCCGAGCACGCCGGCCGAACGCACCGGCCTGAAGATCGGCGACGTCATCACCGGCGTCGATGGAACGCCGGCGAAGGGCCTCACCGTCGAAGCGGTGAGCTCGCGCCTGCGCGGCAAGCCGGGCACGGTCGTCGCGGTAAGCCTCGAGCGATCGCACGTTCCCGAGCAGGTGACGATCACGCGCGAGGACGTTCAGCCGCCGACGGTCGTCTTTAAGATGCTTGCGGGCGGCATCGGCTACGTTTGGGTGATCGAGTTCGGCCGCGGGACGCCCGCCGAGTTCGACACGGCGGTATCGCGCCTCAACGAGCTCGGCGCGAAAGCGCTCGTGCTCGATCTGCGCAACGACGGCGGCGGCTACGTGAACTCCGCTCTCGACATCAGCTCGCGCTTCATTGCGAACAAGGCGATCGTGACGGTCGAGGAGCGCGGGCAGCACGCGACGACGATCGATGCCGATGCCGATCCGTCGATCACGCTGCCGGTGACCGTGCTCGTGAACCAATACACGGCATCGGCGTCGGAGATTACTGCCGGCGCGCTGCAAGACGACGGCATCGGGATGCTCGTCGGCGCGCGGACCTTCGGCAAGGGCGTGATGCAGACGCTGACGCCGCTGCCCGACGGCGCCGCGATCAAGATCACGACCGCGCACTATCTGACGCCGAATCGCCGCGATATCAACCTGCGCGGGATCGACCCCGACGTGCGCGTCGACGAGAACCGCGACGCGCGCTTCGGCGACGTCGAGCAGGACGCGCAGCTCAAAGCCGCCGTCGCGCTGCTGCAGAAGAAGATCGACCCCTCGAAGAACTAGGAGCTCGCGCCCGGGCGATTAGCTCAGCTGGGAGAGCGCCTCCCTTACAAGGAGGATGTCGGCGGTTCGAGCCCGTCATCGCCCACCACAGATTGGCCTTTGATTACCCTCCTCAAATCGTACGCGCCAAGTTAACTGCCATGACGCTGGCGTCAGTTGCTGATGGTGATGCCTTTGAGACTACTTTGCTTTCCGAACGTTTTAAAGTATTGCTGTGGCTTTCCGCCTGACGGATATTGCCAAACGCCAATCTTGGTCGCCCGAGATTCGTCTCCGTTGGTTCCGACTGGGATCAGAATGAGATTCGCATTAAGCCAAGATTGTTCGATGTTTCTAGATTTGCCAGCAAACTGTGTTTTCGAAACGACGGTTCCGCTGGAGCCGGTGATGCTTAAGCGATAAAGCGCCGCCGAATTGGGCGCACGCTGCGATGCTCCCCCAACCACCGTCATATAAGTCCCATCCCATTGTACCGCTCCAGGATTTGCAGGGATGGTGGTATCCATCTGAATGTCAAGAAACTGACTGCCCCCAGACGGGAGTTCTGCGACGCCGACACCGTCGCCATTGGTACCGTCTACAAAGAGGTCTCCGTTGTTATCGTAGCCGCAAAACATAGGGCCGACGTCGGTCTTATACAGGGTCGGCGATCCCTGCGCATTTGCGAAGACTGCTACATTGTTTCCGCTGGCTCCGCCGAAGACCACCGCTAAATCACCGCTGATTGGATCGATTGAGCAGCCGTATGTTTGCCCTGGCAGATCTAAGGACGAGATTGGAGTCGTGCCGCCATGACTGTACTCGACGACGGCGGACTGCTCGGTTAGAAATGCATCGCCGTCGCTATCTGAGCACGCTCCTTTTGCGGCAGCTGCAATAGTCCCGGCAATTTTGCCCTTCGGATACGAAAGTACATAGGACCGCCCGTCGGCCGCAACGTACATCCAGCTCTTCGCTTTCGTCTCACCGATTTCGGGTGGGCCTACTTCGTGTGAACCCGATGCTACGACGGTGGGCGGAGAGGCTCCCTGGCCTCCTTGTGTCATCGCGCACCCGGCCAGAAATGTAATGACCAGACCTGTGGCAATAGCCCGGCCAAAGAAACCTGGTAACACGCTCTTCCTCTCCTTCGTGAAGACTCAAGGCCCCACGGTAGTTTAATTTCCATCGCTCGAGCTGGCTTCCCCCGTCCTTAAACGACCCTCGACCGCAAACGTTCTAGCTAAAGAGATCAGGGTTAACCCCGGATAGAAACCGGGGGCTTTACGGCCCCCTTTTGAGCCGTTCTTGGGCCCCGGCCCGAGCGATATGATCTACAAAGGAATGTGACGTGTGGGCGCGCGTCGCCCTGACGCTCGGGATACTCTGGCGGTTGCTGCTCGGCGCGGCCGTCGGCTACGTCATTGCGCTGGCGCACGCCATGAGCGACGCTCCGGGTTAGCGCACGAGGAACGCCGCTCGGCGGCGGCGGATAGCCTCTACTCTAGTGGAAGGAACCAAATGAAGACGCTGCCGGCGAACGCGGAGATCGTCGTCGAGCGCGAGGGCGAGATCGCCGTCGTCTCGATGAACCGCCCGGAGAAGCGCAACGCGCTCTCGCTCGCGATGATGCGCGAGCTCGACGCGAGCCTGGAGGCGATCGGGCGAGAGCCGGAGACGCGCGCTGTGATCCTGCGCGGCGAAGGACCGGCGTTCTCGGCGGGGCACGACCTGCGCGAGCTTTCGAATCGGGAACCCGGCGATTACCGCGAGATCTTTCAGACCTGCGTCGATCTCATGGCGCGCATCGCAGCCGTTCCGCAGCCGGTGATCGCCGAAGTCGCGCGCGTCGCGACCGCGGCCGGCTGCCAGCTCGTTGCGGCCTGCGATCTCGCGGTCGCGTCGACCGAGGCGACGTTCGCGACGCCGGGGGTTCGGATCGGTCTCTTCTGCAGCACGCCGATGGTCGCGCTCTCGCGCGCCGTCGGGCGCAAGCGCGCGATGGAGATGCTCCTCACCGGGGACCCGATCGACGCGCAGACGGCGCTTGCGTGGGGCCTGGTCAATCGCGTCGTCGCCCCGGAGCGCCTCCACGATGAGACGCTCGCGTTCGCGCGCCGGATCGCGTCGGCGAGCCGCGGCATCGTCGGTCTCGGCAAGGCGGCCTTCTACGCGCAGATCGATCTCGACCAAACCGCCGCCTACGATTACGCCAAAGAGGTGATGACGTCGAACGCACTCGGCGCCGACGCGCGCGAAGGAATCGCGGCGTTTCTCGAGCGGCGCTCGCCGACTTGGCAACGTTGACCCCCGCGCGCGCTTCGCTGGGTACTTCCCATGCCCAGCGTAATCTGCTACCGTTGAAGCCCGGCCGATTGCGGCGCTCGCGACGTGGGCAGCGAGCGGACGCAACGCATCGCACGAGCGTCGCCCACACCCGGTATGCACGACCCGACAAAAAGGGATCCGCGCATACGCGACGGCAGGGGGGCTCGCCTACGGCGAGCCCTTCTGTGAAGGAAGCTTGGTGACTTTCGTTACTCCGCGGACGCGGTATGCCGCAATCGTTTTGCTCGTCGCGTTATTGGCGTCGCTCGCCGTCGCGTTCTTCCGCGTGCGCGTCGAGTCGCACGCGCGGCGCGTCGAGTTGGCGATGGACCTTACGGACTTCTACGCCTTGGCGCGCTCCTACGACTACAACCCCGCCGCCTTTCTCATCGCGCTGCGGCGTGCGGGTCTCACGTCGCTGGCGCTAACCGAGGAGCTCGGCGCGAACGTCGGCGACGACGGCAACGCGTACGTCACCACCGGGGGCGCCCTCGTCAATCAGGCGCGCCTCTCCAAGATCCGGGATCCTCTGCTCGCCGAGCTCGTGCGCTCGCATCGGATCGACTCGGGCGCGGTCTACCTGCTCGTCTCCGACCCGTCGTCCTACCATCGCTATCGCACCCAGCTCGCGCTCCACTTCATGGCCAAGAGCGTAAAGATTCTTCGTCCGACGCAGCCGTGGCTGATCGAGGTGCGCACGCAGATCGATTACTTCAACGCGATCGCGCTCGGCATCCCGACCGCGCAGATCGAGCTGGCGCGCCGCCTGGGACTGCTCGCGATCCCCCGTTTTCAGAACGACGAGCGCTTTCGCGAGCCGCAGATCGACGCGCTCTTTAAGGACGTGCTGCGATACGATCCCAAGGTCTCGACCGCGATCTTCTTCGGCCTGAGCAATCAGGTGCTCGGATATCCCGATCACCTGCAAGACACCGCCGACGCATTCAAGCTTCACGCGTTCAACTTCGGCTCGATCGAGACGTACGATCCGAGCCAGGTACAGAAGGGCAACGATACGCTGGCGAAGTTGATTCCGGGGCGGACCGTGCGCGTGCAGGCGATCGCAAAGACCGAGCTCGACAAGCTGAAGCTCGACGAGGTCGTCGCGCGCTACGTCCTCGGCGTGCGCGAGCGCAACGTCCGCGTCGTCTACCTGCGGCCGTGGGGCCATCAAGACGGCGATCTCTCGATCGAGGCGACGAACGTCGAGATGGTCAAGCAGATCGCCGACGAGTTGCGCGCCGACGGATTCCGGCTCGGCCGCGCGACGCCGATACCGCAGTATCACGGGAACAATCGCGTTCTCGTCGGTCTCGCCGCGCTCGCGGTTCCCTCGATCTTCGTGCTGCTGCTCGAAGCCTTCGGCTGGTACCGGCGCCGCCTCGCCGCCGCGGCGTACGCGCTGACCGCGCTGCTCTACCTCGCCGGAGTGCTGAGCCACCACGATGCGTTCGCGCGTTCGGTCATCGCGCTGGCGGGCGCGCTGCTCTTCGCGACGGCCGCGATGCTCGTCTTGATTCCCGCGTGGAGCGAGCGGCCGGCGGAACGCACCTCGACGCAGTTCCTTCGCAGCATCGGCTGGACGCTCGCGGCGACCGGCGTCGCGCTGCTCGGCGCGCTCGTCGTCATCGGCGTGCTGAGCTCGCCGCTGACGATGGAGGAGATCGAACGCTTCCGCGGCGTGCGCCTCATTCTCGCGCTGCCGCCGGCGATCGCGCTGGCGCTCTTTCTCTTCGACCCGCGCTTCGGTTCGGGCGTGCAGCGGCCGCGCGACGTCTTTCTCTCGCCCGTCCTTGCCTATCAATTGCTCGCGGGCGTCGTCGTGATCGCGCTCGGCGCGCTGATGCTCGTCCGCAGCGGCAACGACAGCGACGTCTCGCCGTCGGCATTCGAGCTTTCGCTGCGCCACTTGCTCACGCACGTTCTCAACGTCCGGCCGCGCTTCAAGGAGTTCTTGGTCGGCGTCCCCTGCATGATGCTCTTGCCCGCGCTGCTTCCGCCGCATCGTCGCGCGATCGGGTGGTTCCTCGCGCTCGGCATCGGCGTCGGCGTCGGCGACGTGATCGATACGTTCTCGCATCTCCACACGCCGATCGAGATCTCGCTGCTGCGCATCGTCAACGGCGTCGTCATCGGCGCGCTGATCGGCATGCTGGGAATCGCGGTCTACCGGCGGCTCCCCTTCGCGCGGGAGTGACGGTGCGCGTGCTCCTCTCCGGCTACTACGGCTTCGGAAATCTCGGCGACGAGGCGCTGCTCGAGGTGATCGTCGCTCGCATGCGCCAGCGCTTTCCAACGGCAAAGCTCGACGTGCTCTCGGCGACGCCGCAGACGACGCGGCAGCGGTACGGCGTCGAAGCGACGCCGCGCTGGGACTGGCGGGCGATCCGCAGCGCGATCGGGCGCTCCGACGTCGTCGTCTCCGGCGGCGGCGGCCTGTTGCAGAATGCGACGAGCCTGCGCAGTCTGCTGTATTATGCCGGCATCTTGCGAGAAGGCGCGCGCGCGCGCCGCAAGACGATGGTCTTCGCGCAATCGGTCGGGCCGCTCGATCTCTGGGGGCGTCTCGTCGTCGCGCAGTTTTGCAAGCGGCTGGACCGCGCGACGGTGCGCGACGCGAGTTCGATCCGGCTGCTGCGGGACCTCGTGCCGAAGACGCCGGTCGAACAGACCGCCGACCCGGTATTTCTTTACGACATTCCCGACGAGGGCGTCGATCTCGAAGCCGAAGGGCTTGGAGGCGGGCCCTATGCGATCGTCAGCGTGCGCAAGCACGCCGCGAGCCGCGACGTCGCAGCCGTCGCGGCGCGCGCCGTCGACCGGCTCGCGCAGCACGGCGTTCGCGCGGCCTTTCTTCCGTTGGGCGGCGCCGCCGACGCGGCCGTCTCGACCGACGTCATTCGCGCCTGCGCGTCGAGCCCGGTCTTGCTGCCGGAATGCACGCTTGCCAAAGCGGCCGCGATTCTGCGCGGGGCGCGCGTCGTCATCGGCATGCGGCTGCACTCGCTCGTGCTGGCTGCCCGTTTCGGTGTCCCGTTTCTCGCGATCGCGTACGATCCCAAGGTCAGCGCGCTCTGCGAGGATCTTCGGTATCCGCTCGCTCCGCTCTGGACGGCGGGAGCGCGCCGGCCCGGCGACGACGCGATCGACGCGGCGGTCGATCGTCTCGTGCGCGAACGCGACGCACTCTCGGCGAACCTGCTCGCGCGGGGCGAGGCGATCCGCGCCGCGGCCGAGCGCAACTTCGACGTCCTCGGCGAGCTGCTGGAGAGCGGGCCGTAGCGATGGATTATCGTTCGACGCTGAACCTGCCGCAGACGGAGTTTCCGATGAAGGCCGAGTTGCCGAAGCGGGAGCCGGCGCGCGTCGCGTGGTGGAAGGAGCAGAACACCTACGCGCGGCGCGTCGAGCGCAACGCGCCCAACGGCCCGTGGATCTTTCACGACGGGCCGCCGTATGCGAACGGCGAACTGCACATGGGGCACTTCCTCAACATGGTGCTCAAAGACGTCTTCGTGAAGATCGCGCTGCTCGACGGCAAGTATGCGAAGTTCGTTCCCGGCTGGGACATGCACGGGCTGCCGATCGAGTACGAGACGCTCAAGCATCTGGGGATCGCCGACTTCCACGCGATCGATCCGCTCGAGCTCCGCAGGCAGTGCAAGGAACGCGCGCTCTTTTGGCTCGATCGTCAGCGCGAGCATCGCGTGCGCATGGGCACGTTCGGGTTCTTCGATCGTCCGTACCGCACGATCGATCCGTCCTTCGAGGCGACGATCGTCAACGCGCTCGCCGATTTGGCCGAGCG
>DATKMJ010000065.1 GCA_035541935.1 Candidatus Binatia bacterium
GTGCGCGCCGCGTTGATCGGCGCGTCGCAGCCGCATCCGGCACAGCGGGCCGTGCTCGAGCGCGTGAACGCCGGGAAGCGCACGCTCGCGGTGCTCGGCACCGGGCGCGGCAAGTCGTTCTGCTTCCAGTTCTCTGCCGCGATGCGCGCCTTTGCCGGCGGCGGGAAGACGCTGGTCGTCTATCCGCTGCGCGCGCTTGCCAACGATCAATACGAGGCGCTGCGCCGAACGCTCGATCCGCTCGGGCTGCGTTTCTATCGCGCGAACGGCTCGATCGACAACCAGGAGCGCGAGGAGCTCTTTGAGGTCTTGCGCGAGGGCGCGTGGGACGTCGTGCTCGCGACGCCCGAGTTTCTCGAGTTTCACAGAGACGCGCTGCGCGGCAAGAGCGCGCCCTCGTTTGCGGTCGTGGACGAAGCGCATCACCTCCACGAGTCGCGGCACCGTCCCGCGTACGCGCGGCTGGCGGAGACGCTCGTCTCGCTCGGCAACCCGCAGGTGCTCGCGCTGACGGCGACCGCGGGCGACGACGCATTCCGCCGCATCGTGGACGAGTTGGAGATCGAGGCGTGGGTCATCGACCCGACCGTGCGCGAGAACCTCAACGTCGTCGACGCGCGCGGAACGCGCGACAAAATCGGCTATCTCACCGATCTCTTCGGCCCCCGCGCTTCCGAGCGCGAGAAGGGCATCGTGTACTGCAACTCTCGCAACGAGGTGACGAAGGTAGCGCGGCGCCTGCGTGCGTCGCTTGGCAACGAGGTGATGTTCTACCACGGAAGGATGCCCAATCCCGAACGGCTCGAAGTCGAGCGGCTCTTTCGCGAGGGCGCGCTGCGCGTCGTCGTCGCGACATCGGCGTTCGGCGAGGGCATCGACCTGCCCGACGTATCGAACGTCGTGCTCTACCACCTCAACTTCGACTTCGGCGAGTTCAATCAGCAAGCCGGGCGGGCCGGCCGCGACGGCGCGCCGGCGCGGATTCACCTGCTCTACAGCCAGCAAGACAAAGGGCTCAACGAGTGGCTCATCGACATTGACGCGCCGCCGCTGCACGTCTTGCGCGAGATCTACCGCGGGCTCAAAGGCCTCTCGCGCTCTTCGACGGGCTCGGGGCAGGCCGTCGTGCGCGGCGGCGATTCCGAGATCGCCGGCATCCTCGATCTCGATCGCGTCCGCGATCGAACGATCGCGGCGGCCCTGCGCATCTTCCGCGACTCGGGCCTCGTCGAGGTGGACGAAGACGACGAAGGCCGCTACGCGCGCCTGTTGCCGGTGAGCGGCCGAGTCGAGATGGAGGCGAACGAACGCTACGCGGAAGGCGAGGCGATACGCGACGCCTTCGAACGCTTCGCCGAGATCGCGCTCACGTCGCAGGCTGCGACGCTCGAGCGGATTATCAACCGGCCGATCTATCCGTCGGGCATTCCGCTCACGCGGTAGCGAGGGAAGCCCTGATTGAGCCGGGCTCGTCGTCGCCGACGGCCTCATTTACCGTAGTAAACTGCCCTCGGCTCCTAGACCCGGACTAAATCAGCCTACGGTGAGGGCGCAAGCGGCAGCTTGCAAAGCCACGACCGTTCATGCGGCAGCCGCCCTATTCCAGCAGCGATTCGAAATCGACGTCGAAATCCGGCGGCGGCGTGCCGTCGGTCCAAATCGCGGCGCGGTACGGGTCGACGAGGACGACGTACGACGTGCCGCATCGGCGCAGGCGTTCGAGTTTAGCGCGCAGATCGGTTGGGTTGTCCGAGTGCGAGCAGAGCTCGACGGCAACCGCCGGAGCTCCCGGGAACAGGCCCTCGCGCTGCTTCGCCGTCAGGTTGCACCAGGCTGCATTCGTGATGAGCGCCGCATCGGGAGCGACGACCGACGTGTCGGGTAAGCGAAATCCGCCATTGGAATCGAACGAGACGTAACCGTGCGCTTCGGCCCATTCATCGAAGAGGCGAGTTAACCGAGCGTTGCGCCGAGAGGTCTGGCCGCCGGTGGGAGGCGTCATGAGCAACTCGCCGCCGGCATCGCGTTCGATCCGCCATCCGGGGTTTTCGGCCGAAATCCGCAGCAAGTCCGCGTCGCTCGCGAACAGCGGCACGCGCGCTATCACCGCCACAGCATAGCACCAGCCCGGACCGGCCTCAAGCGAGCGTGCGCGTCATCTCCGCTTCGTCGACGTTGCGATAGAAGGCGTTGTCGGTCTCGGTGACGCCCGCCGCCGCCCACGGATCGATTTCGCCGCGATTCGTCGGCAGATGAACGGTCGGACCGGCCGCGTCGGAGTAGTCCGCGTCGCCGAAAGGCTCGAAGTCGTCGCGTTCGCGGTGTGCGACGACGAGCGATTCGACGCCGTCGCGAGCCGCGGCGGCATCGTTACGCAGCGTCGTGTCGAGGCGCCCGTCGGTCGCGAGCGTGTCGTAGAACGCGATGGCGGGGCGGTCGGCGTGCCACGGCATGTCGTTCGGCGCGCCCGGAAAGCGAACCATGCCGTCGATCGCGCGGGCGTCCTCCCGCACGACGGCCCGCACGCCCGGCCGCTGGGCCTCGCCGGCGACGTCGTCGTTCAGTTGCTTGATCGCGCTTTCGGCGCGTTGGATCTTTTCGGGCGCGAGGTCGAGCACGTCGAACGCCGCAGCCGCGGTCTTTGCGCGCATGACGTCGTTGACGACGGCTTTGCCCATCGCATTCGGATCGCTTTCGTGTCGTGCGATCGCGTGCGCGACGTCGCTGGGAACGCCCGGCGCGAGCATCGTTTCGGGGCTCGCTGCGAGATATCGCACTCCCGCTCGAGAGAGCGCGTCGGCGAAGCCCATCGTGTCCATCAAGCATTGATTGGCGACGACGCCGTCGACGTTCCGCGCGGCGTCTTCCGGATGCTCCCTTGCGTGAAGCGCGACGCCGTCTGCGATCGCCTGCGCGATCTGCGGCATCGACATGACGCGGCCGTCGGCGGTCTCCAGTCCGCCGCCGTCGCCCCCGCCGTGATCGACGAGATCGATCCACGTCTGCTTGGCGCCCGCGGCCGCGGCGTTATCGAGCGTGCGCGCGACGAAGCGTGCGAGGCTTGCCTCGTCGCTCATCGCGTCGGCCCTCCCGACGTGGACGCCGGCGACGTTGCCGTCGGCGATCGTGTACCGCTCGGTATGGAGGGTTCCGCGCTCGATGCCGTCGCCATCGGAGCGCAGATGCGTCGTGTCCTCGACCGTGAACTCGATGGACGAATCCCGTTCGCTCGTCTGCAGCGCCTGCGAGAGCGTCGTCTCCTGAACGGCATCGAGGTTGTTATCGCCGTCGCGGTAGATCCCGAACTCGAGCGAACGGCGCGACGGCGTGACGGAAACGTTCTGCAGCATGATAGCCTCCTGACGTGGTAAGTCGGGAGGCTACTGCGACGAGGTTCCGCGCCGGAAAGATCCGGCGGCCGGATTATACTGCGGGCGCGGTTACGCCGGCGGTTGCGTAGAGGGCGCGCGTGTCGTACATTACTCCGCCTTTGATCGTCGTGCCGACGTTGCGCAGCTGCGCCATGTTCTCCAGCGGGTTGCCGTGCACGACGATCGCGTCGGCCAGCTTTCCCGGGCGCAGCGAGCCGAGCGAATCGTCCATCTTCATCACGCGCGCCGGCACGATCGTCGCCGCCTGCAACGCCGCAGCCGGCGGAATTCCGGCCTGCGCGTACATTTCGAGTTCGCGCACGAGATCGAAGCCGGGGAGCACGTCATCGGTCCCCGCGACGATGCGGATGCCGCTGGTGTGGAGCAGCGCGACCATGTTCAAAAAGGCCTGCGCGGACGCGCGGTACTTCGCGTCGAGTCCCGGCCCGAGCGGCAGGCCGCCGGTCGTCAGCGTCCGCCGCACCTGCGCCGGCAGCCAGAGCCGGCGATCTCCGCGAAGCCCGTCGACTCGATATCTCCCTTGCGCGTCATGCAATCGGTGTAGAAGATCGTGACGGTCGGATCGCTGACGATCCCCTTCTCTTTGAGCAACGCGACGAAATCTTGCACCGGCTTGCTGGTAAGGTCGAGCGTTCCGGCGCGCTCCGCCGGCGCGGTCAAGCGAACCGGCGTCTGCGTGCGATCCGTTACGTCGGGCATGAAGTTCAAGAAGAGGAAGTTGACGTGCTGGATCTCGTCGTAGCCCTGCTCGACCGCCTGCTGGGCGATCATTCCCGCCGGAATGTGGCCGCTCACGCGCATGCCCAGGCCGTGCGCCTCCTTCGCGATCACCGGCACGAGCGCGGGATCCATCGAGCTGTAGATCTTGATCTGCACCGCGCCGAGCTTCTTCCAAGCCTGCACCTGCGCGATCGCCTCGCTCGGCGTCGCGGTCGTCGTGCCGATCGGCGCCGTGTACTTTCCGGTGCCGTCCATGAGGCCGGCGATGATGACGCGCGGCCCGACCAGCTCGCCGCTCTCGAACTGCGCCTGCGTCTTCGCGATGTACTCGGGTGCGTTGCCGGGATCGCGGATCGTCGTCACGCCCTCGGCGAGCAGCCGCGGGCCGAAATCGGCGGCGAGGTGCATGTGCATGTTCCAAAGGCCCGGCAGCAGCGTCTTGCCGGTGCCGTCTATCCGGCGCGCGTCGCCGGGAATCGTCAACTCCGAGCCGCCGACGGCAGCCACGCGGTCGCCGTGGAGCAGCACGCTCGCGTTTGGCACGATCGCCCCCGCCTCGGAGTCGAAGAGCGCGACGTTGGTAATTGCGATGGCGGACGCGCCGCGCTGCGGCAGGCTTTGCGCGATCGCGCGGCCCCGCTCGACGACGCGCTCGTCCTGCGCGTCGAGCAGTTGCTGTAAGACGCCGCGCCAGCCTTTGGGGATCACCGCGCCCCAGGTGCTCCCCGCCATGAAGAGCTCGCCGCTCTCGTCGAGCCAGAGCGGGGTCGGCGAGAAGTCGAGGCCCGTCGCTTCATACATCGTCACGCGCCGGCTCGACGTGCCGTTGCCGACGGTCAGGGTTCGAACGGCCGCAACCTTTGAAACGCCGCTCGGCCAGAGTGCGAGCGAGCCGTTCGGCGTGCGCAGCGCCGCTCGGACGAGCATGGCGCCCTCCTCGGGCGATCCGTCCATGCTGGCGTAGAAGCGAGGCGACGCGCTGCGGGCGGTCTCGTCTTCGGCGGCGTTCGTCCAGGTCGCGCCGCCGGCCCGGGCGGTGAAGCGCTCGTTGACGGTGACCTTCAGATAGTTGTAGCCGGTCGTCTGCAGCTTCGAGATCAGGCCCGAAGCGTCGAGGGCGATCACGCTGCGCAGCTTCGGACCGCGTCCGCGATCGGTGTACTCGAAGCGGACGTCAAACGAGCCGTCGGGCATGCGCAGCGTCGTCTGCGAGCCCTTGACGACGCCCGACGTAACGTAATCGTACTCGACCGCGCTGCCGTAGAGCTTCGCGGCGGCGAGCGCCGGCGACGCCCAGATGAAGGCGGCCGCCGAACCGACGGCCGAGAGCCAGTCGCGCCGAGCGATCGGCGCATCTCCGGCCATGCACGAGTGCGCGCCGGCGGCTGCGGGAAGTCCGAAGAGCGAGCGATGGTGATGTAGACGGCACATTTTCGGAGAGTTCGCGGGCTACGAAACGCATATCTCCGTCCGGCCCGCCGTACTATGCTAAACGTGCGATGATGACCCTCATAGCGCATCGAACAGGCGTTCGGAATGTAGCGCTGCCTTTCCGGGAAAGTACCGGCTCGTGACGCACGACCACGACGTTATCGTCCTCGGCGCCGGTCTCGCCGGCATGCGTGCCGCGCTCGAGGCCGCCCGCTGCGGCGCCGACGTGGCCATCGTCACGAAGGTCCACCCGATCCGCAGCCACTCGAGCGCCGCGCAAGGCGGCATCAACGCCGCGATCGGCGAGCTCGATAGTTGGGAGTCGCACGCCTTCGACACGATCAAGGGCAGCGATTACCTCGCCGACCAAGACGCGGTCGAGGTGATGTGCCGCGAGGCCCCGAGCGACATCATCGAGTTCGAGCACATGGGCGTGATCTTCTATCGCGGCCCCGACGGCAAGCTCGGCACGCGCGCGTTCGGCGGCGCCTCGCAGGCCCGCACCTATTTCGTCGGCGATATCACCGGTCAGGCGCTGCTCGTCACGCTCTACGATCAAATTCTCAAGGCCGGCGTCAAGGTCTACGAAGAGTGGTTCGCCACGAAACTCTTCATGGAAGGCGGCGCGTGTCGCGGCCTCGTGGCGCTCGAGATGATCACCGGCGAGCTGCACCTGCTGCGCTCGAAGGCGGTCGTCGTGGCGAGCGGCGGACTCGGCCGGCTCTACGAGCCGAGCACGAACGCGCTGATCTGCACCGGCGACGGCTACTCGCTGGCCTATCGCACGGGCGCGCCGCTCATGGATATGGCGATGGTCCAATACCATCCGACGACGCTCGCCGGCAGCGGTTTCCTCATGACCGAAGCGGCCCGCGGCGAGGGCGCGTATCTGCTCAACTCCGAGGGCGAGCGCTTCATGAAGCGTTACGCACCGAACAAGATGGAACTCGCCGCGCGCGACGTCACCTCGCGCGCCGAGGCGACGGAGATCGCGGAAGGCCGCGGCATCGACGGCAACGTGCTGCTCGACCTGCGCCATCTCGGCCCCGAGGTCATTCTCAAGAAGCTTCCGCAGATTCACGAGATGGCGCTCGACTATCTCGGCATCGACATGATCAAAGAGCCGGTGCCCGTGCGCCCCGGCATGCATTATCAGATGGGCGGCATCAAGACCGACGTCGAGGGCGCGACGGTCATCGCCGGGCTCTACGCCGCCGGCGAAGTCGCGTGCGTCAGCGTCCACGGCGGGAATCGCCTCGGCGCGAACTCGCTGCTCGACACGATCATCTTCGGGCGCCGCTCGGGACGCGCGTCGGCCGGCTACGCGAAGGGCACGCCGGCGAGCGCCGGCGGCGAGGATCTCTTGCGCGCCGAGCAGCAGCGCCTCGAAGCGCTGCTCGCGCGGCCGTATACCGGCGAGACCTGTGCCGGATTGCGGCTCGAGCTCGCCGTGATGATGGATAAGAAGGTCGGGCTCTATCGCAGCGATGCCGGCTTGCACGAAGCGCTCGACGAGATCCTGAAGATGCGCAAGCGCTACGACAACGTCGCCGTCGGCGACAAGGGTCGCGTCTTCAACCAGGCGCTGACGTTCGTTCTCGAGCTCGGCTTCCTGTTCGACTGCGGCGAGGCCATCATTCGCGACGCGCTCGTCCGCAAGGAGAGCCGCGGCGCGCACACCCACGTGGATTATCCCGAGCGCAACGACGCCGATTGGCTGAAGCACACGCTGCTCACGCTCAAGGCCGAGGGGCAGGAACCGGAGATCTCGCACGTCCCCGTAACGATCACTCGCTGGAAACCCGAGGTGCGCAGCTACTGATGCGATTTACGATCGAAGTCGGGCGCTACAACACCGAGGGACGCTACGACGCGGGCGCCGTCGCCGGGCAGCCGTTTCCGGCGCCGTGGAGCGCCTCGCCGGTCCGGCGCTACCAGACCTATACGGTCGAGCTGCCCGAGCACGCGGTCGTACTCGACGCGCTGATCGCGATTCGCGAGTATCAAGATCAGTCGCTCGCCGTTCGCTGCGCCTGCCGCAGCGCGATCTGCGGGTCGTGCGCGATGTGGATCAACGGACACGCGAATCTCGCCTGCAAGAGCAAGCTCTCCGCGTTTACGAAGGACGGCAAGACGCGCGTCGAGTCGCCTCCCTCGATGCCGATCATTCGCGATCTCGTCTGCGACATGAAACCCTTCTGGGAGAAGCATCTCGCGGTGCGGCCGTGGCTCGAGAACAAAGAGCCGGTGCCGCCGCCCGACAAAGAGTACGTCGTCCCCAACGTCTCGATGGAAGAGTTGATCCAGGAAGTCAGCTGCATTAGCTGCAGCGCCTGTCTCATGGATTGCGAGTCGTTCGCGGTCAACCCGGAGTTTCTCGGGCCGCAGGCGCTCGCGCAGGCGTATCGTTACGTCGGCGATCCGCGCGACGCCGAGACGCAAGAGCGGCTCGGCGAGTTGAGCAAGCCGGGCGGCATCTGGGATTGCACGCACTGCTTCGAGTGCGTCTCGCAGTGCCCGAAGGGCGTCGCGCCGCTCGAGCAGATCCTCAAGCTGCGCAAGCTGGCCGTCGACGCGGGCTACACGCACAATCCGGGCACGCGCCACGCCGACGCCTTCGCGGAGTCGGTGAAGCACAGCGGCCGCCTCAACGAGCTGACGCTGATGCCGAAATCCGTCGGTTTCTTCAACATCAAGGGTCAACTGAAGACGATTCCCAGCGCGTTCAACCTGATTCGCGCCGGAAAGTTCCCCCCGCTCATCCACAAAACGATCCCCGGCATCAGCCGCATCCGGGCGATTTTCGAACGTGTCGGAGGACGGTTTAAGTGAAGGTTGCGTTCTATCCCGGGTGCGTCTCGAAGGGCGCCTGCCCCGAATTGTACGTTGCGACGAAGGCGATCGCCGAGCCGCTCGGCCTCGAGCTGCACGAGTTGGAATCGGCGCCGTGCACCGGCGCCGGCGTGCTCAGCGAGCAGAACCGCGACCTCGCCGACGCGCTCAATGGCCTGACGCTTGCGATGGCCGAGGCGCAGGATGCCGATCTCATGACGATCTGCAGCACCTGTCAGGGCGTCCTCTCCGACCACAACTATCATCTGAAGAACGACGCCGAGCGGATGGAGCGCGCGAACGCGACGATTGCGGATCAAGGTTTCCAATACCGCGGCAAGACGAAGGTCAAGCATCTGCTCTGGATGCTCTTCGAAGACATCGGCATCGACCGCATCGCCTCGAAGATCAAGCGCAAACTCACCGGCTTGAAGATCGCGCCGTTCTACGGCTGCTACATCCTGCGTCCGGAGGAGGCGCTGGGCTTGCGCGAGCGTCCCGAGCGCAAGGGCTACCTCGAGAAGCTGATCGCGCTGCTCGGCGCAGAGCCCGTGGAGTACCGGGGCTCGACGAAGTGCTGCGGCTTTCCGATGATCACGTTCAACCGCGATAAGGCGCTCTCGATGGGCGGCAACCACATCATGGAGGCGAAGGAGAAGGGCGCCGACCTGCTTGTTACTCCCTGCCCGCTCTGCCACCTCAATCTCGACGGCCAACAGCCCGATGCGGCGCGCGTGCTGAAGAAAGACATCGGCGTTCCGATCTTCCATCTGCCGCAGCTCCTCGGATTGGCGTTCGGCTACGATCCGGCGGAGCTGCGCCTCAACCATCACGTCGTCTCGACAAAGGGCGCGCTCGAGAAAGTCGAGCTAAAGGTCTAGCGGCCCGCGGGCTCAAACCGAGCCTCGTGGAAATCGACGCTTTAATACGGGCGATCCCGGATTTTCCGATTCCCGGGATTCTCTTTCGCGACATCACCCCGCTGCTGAAGGACAAGCACGGCTTCCGCGCCGCGGTCGACCTCTTCGTCGAACGCTTCATCGCGCGCGGCATAGATCACGTCGTCGGCATCGAGGCCCGCGGTTACATTCTCGGCGCGCCGATCGCCTATGCAATCGGCGCCGGCTTCATTCCGGTGCGCAAGCCGGGCAAGTTGCCGTACGACACGTTGACCGAAGAGTACGCGCTCGAGTACGGCACGAACTCGCTCGAGATTCATTCCGATGCGATCTCGAAGGGCGAGCGCGTCCTGGTCGTGGACGATCTCCTCGCGACCGGCGGCACCGCCGCCGCGACGGGCCGGCTGCTCGCGCGTCTCGGCGCGAACGTCGACGCGTATGCGTTTCTCGTCGAACTCAAGGCGCTCGACGGCCGCAAGCAGCTCGGCGACGCCGAAATCGTCTCGATCGTGACCTACTGATGCGGATCGCAGGCGCGTTCGCGATCGCAATCGCGATCTTGCTGGCGGTGCTGGCGCCCGCGCCCGGTTCGGCGCGACCGCACGCGACGCCGACGCCCTCGCCGACGCCCGCTCCCGTTGCGGATCCGGCCGTGACGAAGATCGCGCGCACGCAGTTCGTGCAGTGGCAAGCCGGCACGGTCAACAAGAGCCTCTACGCGGATAAAGTGCTGCCGCAGCTCACCGATCAGAAGATCGCCGACACGTCGAAGGCGCTCGGCGAGCTCGGCGCGCTCACCGATACCACCTATATCGGGCGCTGGATCAACCCGGAGTTCCCGCCTGGCGCGACCGGCTACATCTACCAGATGCACTGCATCAGCGGCAACATCTACCTCTGGCTCGCGCTCGACGCCGAGGGGAAGATCGCGACGATATTCTTCAAGAGCCGCCTCGACGTCGAGACGATCACGCCGGCGCCGTCGGCGACGCCGGCCGAGCCGCCGGGCACGCTCCGGCGGAAGGGGTTATAATAGACGGATAGCCCATGACCATCGCCGAGCTCATCGAACGCGTTCGCCACTACGACCCCACCGCCGACCCGGGGTGGCTGACGCGCGTCTACGAGGTTGCCGACGCCGCCCACGCGGGCCAGCGGCGCGCCTCGGGCGAGTCGTACATCGAGCACCCCTTGGCCGTCGCCGGGATCCTCGCCGAGCTCGAGATGGACCCCCAGACGATCGCCGCCGCGTTGCTCCACGACGTCGTGGAAGACACGTCGGTTACGAGCGAGCAGGTCGGCGAGCAGTTCGGGGAAGACGTGGCGCGCCTCGTCGACGGCGTCACGAAGCTGACGCGCATCCCGTATCAATCGAAGGAAGACGCGCAGGTCGAAAACCTCCGCAAGATGTTCCTCGCGATGGCGAAAGACATACGCGTCATCATCATCAAGCTCGCCGACCGCCTGCACAACATGCGCACGCTCGCGAGCCTCCCCGAGCCGAAGCGCCAGGCGATCGCGCGCGAGACGCTCGACATCTACGCGCCGATCGCCCACCGCCTGGGGATCTGGAAGATCAAGTGGGAGATCGAGGACGAGTGCCTGCGCTATCTCGAGCCGTCGTCGTTCGGCGAGATCGTCGAGCGCGTCGCCAAGACGCGCCGCGAGCGCGAAGCCGACGTGGACAAAGCGATCGGGCGGCTGCGCGACGAGTTCGAGGAGATGAAGATCAACGCCGAGATCCAGGGGCGGCCGAAGCACTTCTACTCGATCTACTCCAAGATCAGCAAAGGGCGCGACTTCTCGACGATCTACGATCTCACGGCGATTCGCATCATCGTCGACAGCGTCAAGGATTGTTACGCGGCGCTCGGTGCCGTTCACGCGATGTGGACGCCGCTGCCCGGACGCTTCAAAGACTACATCGCGATGCCGAAGCCGAACATGTATCAATCGCTCCATACGACCGTCGTCGGGCCGAGCGGCGATCCGCTGGAGATTCAGATCCGCACCTGGGAGATGCACCGCACGAGCGAGTACGGAATCGCGGCGCATTGGCGCTACAAAGAGGGCGGCAAGGCCGACCAGTTCGAGAACAAGCTCTCCTGGCTGCGGGCGCTCCTCGAGTGGCAGAAGGACATGCGCGATTCGCGCGTCTTCATGGAGAACCTCAAACTCGATCTCTTCGATTCGCAGGTCTTCGTCTTTTCGCCGCGCGGCGACGTCTACTCGATGCCCGCCGGCGGCACGCCGCTCGATTTCGCCTATCAGGTGCACACCGACGTCGGCAACCACTGCGTCGGCGCGAAGACGAACGGGCGCATCGTGCCGCTCGACTACCAGATGCAGAACGGCGACATCTGCGAGATCCTCGTCAATAAGTCGAGCGGCCGGCCGTCGCTGGACTGGCTCTCGATCGTCAAGACGTCGAGCGCGAAGCACAAGATCAAGCAGTGGTTCCGCAAGGAACGACGCGAGGAGAACGTCCTCGCCGGGCAAGAGTCGCTCGAGCAAGAGCTGGCGCGCGCGGGTCTGCGAACGGATCTCGCCCGCGGCGCGTTGATCGAGCGCATCGCGACGCGGCTCAACTACGCGACGCCGGCCGACCTCTACGCCGCGATCGGTTTCGGCGACGCCTCCGCGCAGAGCGTCGTCAACCGTCTGCGCGACGAGGTCAAGCACGATAACGTCGTCGATTTCACGCGGATCGAGCGCAAGCCCGCCGCGCGGCGCGGCGTGCGCCGCTCGAGCGGCGTGCGAATCGCGGGCGTCGACGACGTCTTAGTGAGGCTCTCGAAGTGTTGCTCGCCGGTCCCCGGCGATCCGATCATCGGCTACGTCACGATCGGCCGCGGCGTCAGCGTCCACCGCGCCGACTGCCCCAACGTCGCTTACATGAACGCCACGCCGGAACGGATTCTGCAGGCGCAATGGCTCGAATCGGCCGGATTGACCCACGGCGTCGACGTCGAGGTCGAGGCCGACGACCGCTCGCAACTCCTCCAAGACATCATGGCCGTCTTCGCCGAGTTGAAGACGCAGGTCAGTTCGGTGAACGCGCGCGTCCGCCGCGACGGCGTCGCCGTCGCCAGCCTCACGGTGCAGATTCGCGATCTCGACCACCTTCACAAGCTGCTGACGAAGATCGAGACGCTGAAGAACGTCCGTCGCGTCTATCGCGTAACCAAGCGCGAGCGCACCGCGCTCTAACTCTCTTCCGAACGCGTGCCGAGCGAGCATCTCGCGGTTCTCGCGCTCGCAACGTTCGTCGCCGGCGCGATGAACAGCGTTGCGGGCGGCGGCAGCTTCCTCTCGTTCCCCGCGCTGCTCTTGGCGGGCGTCGCGCCGATATCGGCCAACGCAACGAACAACGCCGCGATGTGGGTGGGCACGCTCGGAAGCGCGCGCGGCTACCGCGAGGAGATCGCGGAGCATCGTGCGCTCTTGCTCCCGATCGTCGCCGCGAGCGTCGCCGGCTCGCTGATCGGCGCGCTGCTGCTGCTCGCAACGCCGCCCGCGCTCTTCGTGCGCATCATACCCTGGCTGCTGCTCTTCGCGACGGTCGTCTTTGCCGCAAGCCCACTGCTCGGACGCGAGAGCGGCGCGCCGCCGCGCCACGCACCGTGGCAGATCGCCGCGCAGTTCGCGGTCGCCGTCTACGGCGGCTACTTCGGCGCCGGCATGGGCATCCTAATGCTCGCGCTGCTTGCGTTCTCCGGCTTGCCGAGCCTCAACGCGCAGAACGCGATCAAGAACGTGCTGGCCGTCGCGATCAACGGCATCGCGCTCGTGCCGTTCGCGATCGCGCGCATCGTAGACTGGCGCTTCGCGGTTCCGATGGCCCTGATCGCGTTACTCGGGGGATACTTCGGCGCGCGCTTCTTTCGGCGCGTGCCGCAGCCGCTATCGCGCGCGCTCGTCGTCGTCATCGGTGCGGCGATGACTACGGTATTTTTTGTTAAAACTTTTCGCTGAAAGGTGACGGCGGTTGCTTGTTCTTGCAGGGCGAGCAAAAAGGCGATACGAAAAGCGGCGAATCCACCGCTCCACGATCAATGAGGTTTTTAGATGTCACTTAAGATGAATCGTGCCGTTTTGTTGGCCGCCGGGGTCCTTCTGGCGACGTCGGCCTGCGGCGGCAACGCGGCCGTTCCGGGGAGCTCGGCCGGCGCGGGCAACGCGGGGCAGTTTCTCTCCCGCATAACGGACGACGCATCGCCCGCCGACACGACGTCGATCCTGAAGAAGCTAACCAAGAACGTCGTTATCGGCTCGACGGTCGATCCGAAGAACGGCGACATGGGTCCGCACGGGCTCAGCGTCGTGAAGTCCACGTTCGGCCTCAAGAAGGGCCAACTCGTCACCTGCAACTTCGCCGATTCGACCGGCGCGGCAGGCAAAGGCACGACGATCGAGGTTCTCAACCCGTCGCCGGGCTCGAGTCCGGCGAATTTCGTGACGAGCACGAAGATCCAGGGATGCGACTCCGACACCGTGACGACGAACGACAGCGTCGTCGCCGCGGGTCAGACGAGCGGTCTGCTCGTCGAGTTCAACCATAACGGGAAGCTGACACAAACGTGGGGCTCGCCGTTCGCGCAGCCGTTCGGCGCGGTCGACGCCTCGAATCCGGGACTCTACTCCGCCGAATACATCTTCGGCAGCGATTCGAAGACCGGCGGCATCGTCAGCTTCAGCATCAACTACTACGGCAATCCCAAGCCGATCGAAGTCGCTAACGGCTTCGCCGTCAACAAGAAGACGGGCTGGAGCACGCTCGGGCCTTCCGGCGTCCAGTATTTTCCGAAGAAGGACGAGCTCTTCATCGCCGACGGCGTGACGAACACCGTCGTCTACTTCACGCACGCGGGCGAACTGCTCGTGAAGGACGAGATCACCGTCAATCCCGACGGCAAGACCTTCAGCTGCAAGTATCCGAAGACAACCTGCGGCAAGCTGGTCTTGGCGGGAAGCCCGCTCAACGCGCCGGTCGCGATGACGCTGCTTCCGAACGGAAATCTCATCGTCGCGAATACGAAGGGCGGCAACACGCTCGTCGAGATGACGCCCACCGGCCAGGTGCTCGACACCGAGGTCGTCGACAAGAGCAAGACGGCCGGCATCTTCGGCATCGCCGCGACCGGCAAGACCGACGACAACACCGTCCTCTTCTACACCGACGCAAACGATAACAGCATCCACGAACTCGAGCCGTAACCGAACGCACGGCCGAAAAAGCAAAGGGACCTCGGATTCGAGGTCCCTTTGCTTTATTGCGTGTCTACCGGTTCGTCGGACGGCGGTTCGTTGATGAAGTGCGACATCGGATACTTCGAGCTGATCGGCGTAAACGAGCGTGGCTTCTGCGTGAAGTCGAAGGCGTCGTCGAGGCTCGCCGCACGCCCGTCGGTGTAGCCCTTCGCAGTCGGCCCGATCGCGCCGGCCGGAATGCCGTTGACCTCTTCGATGAAGCGCAAGATGCTGCCGAACTCGTACTGCGTGTGCGCGACGTAGCCTTGCTTCGCATACGGCGAGATGATCAGGCACGGGACGCGAACGCCGAGACCGCGGTAATCGAGCTGCGGCGGCGCGGCGTTATCGTAGAATCCGCCCCAATCGTCCCAGACGATGATGATCGCGCTCGTCGGCCAGTACGAACTTTCCCCGATCGCGTTGACGACCGATGCAACCCACGACGGCCCCTCGTCCCCGTGATAGCCAGGATGGTCGGAGTCGGCGTGGCTCGGCGTGACCCAGCTGACCTTCGCGAGCTGACCGTAGCCGGGATCGGTGAGGATCTTCGTCTGCGGCGCGATGATCACGTTCGGATTCCAGTCCGGGCCGTAGCGAACGTATTTGATCGCCTCGAACGGCTCCCAGAAGCCCGCGTCGAGGAACTTCGTCGCGTAGTACTTCCACGAGACGCCCGCGTTGTCGAGCACCTCGGCCATCGTGTTGAACTGATCGAAGCACGGGAAGGGTCCTTTGAAACGGTGCATCTTCCGGTACGGCGACTGCGTGATGTACGAGGTCTTCGTTCCGCTCGGCGAGTCGCAGTCGTCGGGCGCCTTGCTCGGAAAATCCACCTCGGCCTCGCCCGGCAACTTGATGTCGTCGGTTCCGGCGACGAGCGTCAGATGCGCGGTGAAGCTGCCGCCGAACTCGGTCGGAAACATCTCGTCGGCGAGCACGTACTGCTGCGCCATCGTCCAATACGGCTGAATCTCCGACTGCTCGATATACGTGTACGCCTGATACTGGCCGTGCTTCGTGCCCCACTTCGAGAAGCCGTCCATCTGGCCGTTGTTCCAATCCACCAGCGACGAGTCCCAATCGTGGCGCAGATCCGGATTGTTCTTGAACGTATCTTGGTGCAGCGTCACTTGCGAGTCGCCCGGCGGACATCCCGAGCTCGACCCGCGCCGGATCGCACCGAACGGTCGCGGCGGCAGCGTCCGAACGCCGTCCTTCGGCGAAGGCGAGGCGCAGCCGGTCATCGGCGCGTTCGCGCCGGGATACCCGGCGAAAAAGTTTTCGAAGCTGCGGTTCTCTTGAACGATCACGACGACGTTGGAGAGGTATTGGCTCGCCGAACCGCCCGCGGGGTGCGTCGCCGGCGCGGCGATCGGGGGCTGCGAGCCAAGCGAGCCGCCGCCTCCGGCGCAGGCCGCGAGGGCAACGCCGAGCAGCGCGATCGTGAGGAACGCCCTTGAGCGCATCGTTGCTCCTATATCCCCGGCGGCGGGTCTCTCCTGCCCCGGCCCGGAATAGGCGGGCTTCCAACAACTACAGGGGAGACGGATGACCGACTACGAGGTAACCTACATTTTGCGCCCGTCGCTCGAGGAGAGCGAGGTCGAAGCGCGCGCGAACGCCATCGCCGAGATCGTGAAGGGTCAAGGCGGCGAGGTCGGCGCGATCGAGCGGCTGGGCAAAAAGCGGCTCGCTTACGAGATCAAGGACGTGCGCGAAGGCACCTACGTCGTGATGCAGTTCAAGAGCGGCGCCGCCGCGTCGAAGGAGCTCGAGCGCCAGCTCAAGCTGCACGAAGACGTGCTGCGCGCGCTCGTCGTGCGGCTCGACGGGAAGATGCTCACGCACATGGCGGCGCTCGCCGCCGCCGCGCCGCCCCAGGCGCCGCCCGCCGCGTAACCGCGAGCCGGCCACATCTGTGCCACACTGCTGACACTCGGGGACGATAGCCTCGTAGGAAGTGCGTTTTAGCGAAAGAGAGTAGAGTATGGCAGCTTCGTTCAACAAGGTGATTCTCGTCGGCAACCTCACGCGCGATCCGGAGATCCGTTACGTGACGTCCGGCTCCGCCGTGACCAAGTTCCGCATCGCCGTCAATCCCAACAAGCGCGACGCGAAACCGGAGGACACGATGTACGTGGACATCGTCGCTTGGGAACGGTTGGCCGAGACCTGCAACACCTACCTTAAGAAGGGCAGCCCCGTGCTCGTCGAGGGGCGCCTTGCGATCCGCTCGTACGACGACGCCAAGCTGCGCGACGAGAGCGGCCAACCGATTCGCCGCCAGGCGACCGAGGTCGTGATCTCCGGCATGCAGATGCTCTCCTCGCGCCGCGACGACGGCGACGGGCCGGATCGCGGCTTCAACGGCGGCCGCAGCGGCGCTCACTCACCCGCACCATCCGGCGGCGATCGTCTCCCCGACGAACTCGAGGACGAGATACCCTTCTAGCCGTTCTCGGTGGGTCATCGGCCGCAGGCAGACGAACGGGCCGTCGGACTTACCCGGCCGTTCGCGCGATTCAGGCCGGCTATAAGCTGACGCCGCGGAGAGTGGACTCCGCCGCCCGTCATTCGTCTGTCGCGCCGCTTGGACGGTTGACGCACGCGCTTTAACCATCTGGACAAAGGCGATCGCCGCGGCTCCGGCAACCCTTCGATCAACGTACTCGTCTATGACGCTCGAAGGAGAAGGACGATGAATTCGACGGACGTGCCGACCAGCGCCGAGTTGCGCGACTTTCTCACGCTGCCCTACGCCGCTTTAGAGGAGCTCAACCTCCGCGCGAAGGCGCAGCGCCAAGAGCGCGTGCCGATGCACGCGCTGCAAGAGGAGCGGCTGCGCTACCTCGCCGACGAGCCCCGGATCAAGGCGCTCACCGTGCTCTTCAGCGATCTCGAAGGGCGCCTCCACATGCTCGATTACGACAAGAAGTTCTTGCTGCGATCGCACGACAATCTCACGTTCGACGGTTCGTCGATTCGCGGCTTCACGCCGCAGCGCGAGAGCGACTTGCGTCTATCGCTCGACTGGAGCGCCTTTTACTGGGGCCCGGCCGACATCTTCGGACCCGGCAAGGTGCTCGCTTTTGCCGACGTCTTCGACCGCGAAGGCAAGCCCTTCACCGGCGACGTTCGCGGATCGCTCAAGAAGCTCGCCAACGAGTGCTACGCAAAGGAAGGCTACGCGCTCAACGCCGCCAACGAGATCGAGGGCTTCCTCTTCAAAGGCCTCGACGCCGAGCGCCGCTACCACGAGACCGGCAAGTTCGAGTACGTCAACACCGGCGGCTACTATCACTCTCTGCCGGGCGATCCGCTGCGCGACTTCATCGATACCGTCGCCGAGGTCCAGCGCGCGATGGGCTTCCAGAACGAGAAGGATCACCCCGAGGTCGCGCCTTCGCAGTTCGAGATCAACTACAACTACGGCGAGGTCGTCGCCGCCGCCGATCAGATCCAACTCTACAAGCTGATCTGCCGCCAGGTCGCCACGAAGCTCGGCATGACCGCGAGCTTCCTGCCCAAGCCGGTCGTCGGCGTCAATGGAAGCGGCATGCACACGAACGTCTCCGTCAGCAAGAACGGCAAGAACCTTTTCTGGGATCCGAAGGGACAGGAGCAACTCAGCGCGTTCGGCTGGAAGTTCGTCGATCGCATCCTGACGCATGGCAACGAGATCTGTTTGATGCTCAACGCGAGCGTGAACTCGTATCGGCGACTCGATCCGCACTTCGAAGCGCCCAACCAACTCAAGGCCTCGGCGATCGACCGCGGCTCGATGGTGCGCATCCCGATCGGCAACCAGCGTTCGATGCGCACCGAGGACCGCTCGGTCGCGCCCGACGCGAATCCCTACATGGTGATGCTCGCCGTCTTCAAGACCGGCCTCGAAGGGAGCGTCAGCAGCATGCGCAACCTGCGCCAAGCCGATCGTTATCTGCCCGACAACATCTACGATGCGCTCGCGGCGTTCCGCGAGTCGGAGTGGACGAGCAAACTACTCGGCGAGGACGTAAAGCAGCGCTATGCGGATCTCAAACAGGCCAGCGCCGATCGCTGTCCGCGCCTGCTCGGGACGTTCGTCAAGGCGCAAGAGGTGCAGTACCACCACGAAGTCTACAACCAGTACCTCTGGAATTTGTTCTAGGAGCCTCTTAGAGCCGCAACTCCATTCCATCGTGGGCGATCTCGGCGCCCGCCTCGCGCACCCGCGCGAAGGCGGGCGTCGTCTCGTCGAGCATCGGGTTCGAGTTGTTGAGATGCGTGAAGATGACGCGCGTCCGCACGCCGCGCAGCGCGGCCAGCGTTCCGTCCTCTCCGCCGACGGGCTGGTGGCCGAGCGCGCGCGCCCGTTTATCCATCAGTCCCGCCGCGATCATCTCGTCGTCGCCGTAGAAGGTACCGTCGAGAACGGCGACGCGCGCGCGTGCGATCGCGGCGGCGAGTCCCGCATCGACCGCGCTGAAGACCGGTGCGAAGAGCAGACGATCCTCGCTCCCGCGCCGCGCGATCTCATAGGCGACGACGGCGCCGCGCAGCTCGCGCCGTCCGTCGTACCCCGGCGTCGTGCCCGGTACCGCGAGCGCGCGCACGGATAACGAACTTCCGGCGAGATCGCCGTCGCCGGCCGGCTCGCACTCGGCGTCGAGCGGCACGTCGAGCCAGCGATGCGGAGGCTGCGCGAAGGGAGCGAAGGCCGGCTGCGCCGTCGCGATGTCGCGCACGACCGCGCTCGAGCGTATGACGAACGCAGGCCCGCGCTGACGCAGCACGGCGAGGCCGCCGATGTGATCCACGTTCGCGTCGGTGAAAAGCATTCCCGAGATCGGCGTCGCGCGCGGCGGCCGCGGGTGGAGCGGTGCAAACGCTTCGATCTGCGCCGCGACGTCCGGCGAGCAGTTCAGCAGCAGCCAGCGCTCGCCGTCGGCGCTGACGGCGAGGCTCGACTCCGTCCTGCGCGGCATCGCGCCGGCGCGTGCCGCGCTGCAGTTCGCGCAGGCGCAGTTCCATTGCGGCACGCCGCCGCCGGCCGCCGAACCAAGAACGCGAACGATCACGCGCGGCGAGCGACCGGCTCGAGGTTCTCTGCGCCCTCGCGCAGCGCGACGACGACGTCGTGCGCGGGGCTCAACGAGCAGGCGGGATCGGTCGCGCCCGCGTCGCCGGTCAGCAGGTACGCCTGGCACCGGCAACCGCCCCAATCTATTTCGCGCCGATCGCACGACCGGCAGGGCTCGGGCATCCACTCCGTGCCGCGATACCGCTCGAAGGCCGGCGACTCGTTCCAGATCTGCGCGAGCGTGCGATCGCGAACGTTTTCGAAGTGCAGGCTCTCGATCGCGGCCGCCGCCGGGCAGGGCAAGACGCTCCCGTTCGGCGTCACCGTGAGGAACTGGTTCCCCCAGCCGTTCATGCACGGCTTCGGATACTCACCGAAGTAATCGGGGAGCACGTAGACGATCTCCATTCGGCCGCGCAGACGTTCGCGCGCTGCGGCGACGATCGCTTCGCCGCGGCGCACCTGCTCGAGCGTCGGCATCAGCGCCGCGCGATTGCGGTAGGCCCAGCCGTAGAACTGCACGTTGGCGAGCTCGAGCCGCGCGATGCCTTCGCGTTCGGCAAACGCGATCGCGTCGGCGATCGTGTCGTGATTCAGACGGTGGAGGACGCAGTTGAGCGTGAGCGCGACCTCGCGCTGTCGCACGCGCGCGATCGCCTCGACCTTCTTTTCGTGCGCCTCGGTGCCGGCGATGCGGTCGGCGAGCTCCGCCTCCGGCGCCTGAATGCTGATCTGCACGTGATCGAGTCCCTTCTCGAGCAGCGCGTCGAGCAGCGCATCGTCGAGGAACGTGCCCTGCGTGATCAGATTCGAGTAGAGGCCGAAGCGAGCCGCGGCGGCCACGAGCGACGGAAGATCGCGGCGCAGCGTCGGTTCGCCGCCCGAGAAGTGCGCCTGCACGACGCCGAGTTCGGCGGCTTGCCGCAAGACGCGCTCCCATTCGTCGCTCGAAAGCTCGTCGCGGTACGCCTGCAGCGCGAGCGGGTTGTAGCAGTAGGGGCACTGCAGGTTGCAGCGATACGTCAGCTCGCAGAGGAGCGAGAGCGGGCGCGGCGTCATCGCAGAAAGCCGCGCTCCGCGAGCCGGTCGAAGAGTTCGTCGATCTCGCGCTGCGCCTGCGCCGGCGCGACCTCGAAGCGCTCGACGACTGCCTCGACGATCTGCGCGAGCGTGCGTTCGCCGTCGACGAGTTCGAGCGCGGCCGCGGCCGGCGCGTTCAACTCGAGCGCTCCTTCGGGAACGAGGAGCATCGCGGCGCCGCCGGGATCGTGCCGGAGCTTGACGCCCTTACCGAATCGCGGTCGCTGCGAGGCGTCCATTCAAAGCGCGCCGCTCGCCAGCGCGGTCGCATCGAGCATGCACCAGAGCACGTCGCACTTAAAGCGCAGCGCCTCGACGCAGCGCTCCTCGATCTCCGGCGTGCGCGCCTCCTCGAGCACCCAGGCGAGCGCGCAATCGGCGTCGCGCCTCGCCAGCGGAATGCGCTTCTCGAAGTAGGCGAGCCCGGCCGGATCGATCCAGGGATACTTCTCGAGAATCGCGGCGATGCGGCGCTCCATGACCGGCGGCCCGAAGAGCTCGGTCAGCGACGATGCCACCGCCTCGATCCACGGGCGCGTCCGGGCGAACGTGACGTAGGCATCCACGGCGAACCGGGTGCCCGGCGCCACCGCGCGCTCGGAGAGCACGCCGGCTTCGTCGAGACCCGCGGCGCGCGCGAGCGCGAGCCACGATGCGGTGCCGCCGGGATCTCGTTCGTTGCCATCGTGATCGACGATGCGCGATATCCAAGCGCGCCGATGTCCCGCCGTCGGTAAGTTGGCGAGAATGGCGGCGTCTTTCACGGGGATCTGTTTCTGGTAGTAGTAGCGATTCGCGATCCAGGCTTGGACCTGATCGCGCGTCAGCGTTCCGGCAACGAGCCGTCGGTGAAAGGGATGCTTGTCGTGATACCGCTCCTCGCCGACGGCGTTCAGCCGCGCGACGAGGCCCGGCTCCACGATTGCGATTTAGAGTTTGGGCTTGCGGACCGGCGCCGTGAGGTACGCGGTGACCTCGGCGCCGAGCGGGCGTTCTTGAAAGTCTGGGCGCTCCCAGCGTGCCTTCATGCCGTACTCCTTGGAGAGATAGGTGCCGCTTTAGTATACACCGCCGCCGGGCGCGCGCGCATCTCACCCGAACGTACGTTTGACCAGGCAAGCCGGCTCAGCATCTCCCTGCTCGGAATCCGGATGCGATCGGCGAGCCGCAGGAAGGCGAGCAGCCGCACGTGCCACCACGTCATGTCCACCTCGAACCAGCGCAGGCCGTGCCGCGCCGAGAACGGGAAGGCGTGATGGTTGTTGTGCCAGCCCTCGCCGAAAGCGAGGAGCGCGACCCACCAGCAGTTCGTCGACTCGTCGCCGGTGCGGTAGGTTCTGTAGCCGAGCATGTGCGCCGCGCTGTTGACGAACCACGTGGAGTGATAGCTGAAGACGAGGCGGACGAAGATGCCCCAGACGACCCACGGCAACCCGCCGAGTAAGAAGAGCGCGATCGCGAGCGCGAGCTGCATCGGCAGAGCCAGATACTGCAGCGCGCGATAGAACGGGTCGGCGTAGAGATCGGGAACATACCGCGCGATCTCTTCGTCGCTCGGATAGGCGACGTTATGGCGGTAGAGCCAATCCACGTGCGCCCAGCGAAAGCCCAGGCCGATCGTGTGCGGGTCGTCGCTGGTGTCGGCGTGCGCGTGGTGCTTGCGATGCACCGCAACCCAGCGGATCGGATCGCCCTGCAGAGCGAGCGTTCCAAGAAACGCCAAGAGATACTCGAGCGGTTTTCGCAGGCGCAGGCTGCGGTGCGTCAGCACGCGATGGTAACAGAGCGTCACGCCGAGCACGCCCGTGGCGTACGCGATGATCGCGAAGACGAAGAGGTCGGATAGGCGAAAGAGCGCCGGCACAAACGCGGCAAGCGCCCCGATATGGATAGCGGCGAGTCCGACGCCCGTCCCATACTTGGCAACTCGGTTCATTAGCGCGGCAGTTTTTCTCCGCCGATGAAAAGAGCCTGCCTTCCGGCAGGCTCCCCAGCGATGTTCGATCGCATCGCGACCGAGGCTAGCCTAATACGCCCGGCGACTTGCGAAGCAGTCCCGGCAGTAAACCGGCTTATCTCCGCGCGGCTGAAACGGCACCTCCGCGACGCCGCCGCACTGGCTGCACGTGGCTTTGAACATCTCGCGCGGGCCGCCGCGGCTGCCGCCGCCGTTGGGCGAACGCCCGGCCTTGCGGGCCGAACGGCACTCCGAGCAGCGGCTGGGCTTGTTCGTGAAGCCCTTCATTGCGAAAAACTCTTGTTCGCCCGACGTGAATGGGAACGGCTGTCCGCAATCAACGCAGGTGAGCGTTTCGTCTGTATACATAAAAAGAGCGAATCTCCTAAGTCTTAAATGGTTGGCTATGTTCTCCGGATCCGATTCGCTCGATGCCTCAGAACCGCGCGGGGGTCGAAACCTGGGTAACCAAATCACTATACACCATCCCGGCCCTGCCCGCCACGGGCGCTTGGCAGGACCCTCCCAGCCCCAAGCGAACATACGTTCCGCAATCTGGCCCTGCTATGCAGGCCGGTGGTGGCGCGAGTCTGTCGCGTCACCTGGCTAGGGTTCCGCCGGCCCTCCCGGGCGCTGCGGAGCCGTCACCCACCTAGTCGAGAGGAATCTATTATGCCAACGAAGCCCAAGCGCGCTTCCCGCGCCGTCAAGGAACGGCGTACCAAGCGCAAACCCTGCTCCTTCTGCACCGAGCGGGCCATCGCGGTCAGCTACCGCGACGTCGGCCGCCTGCGAAAGTACGTCTCCGAGCGCGGCAAGATCGTCCCGCGGCGGATCTCGGGCAACTGTGCCAAGCACCAGCGCATGCTCACCGTGGCGGTCAAGCGGGCTCGCCTCATCGCGTTTCTGCCCTTCGGCTCGGAGTAGCCGCGTGCGGCTGATTCTCTTGGCCGACGTCAAGGCGCTCGGTAAACGCGGCGACCTCGTCGACGTCTCCGACGGCTACGCCCGCAACTTCTTGCTGCCGCGCAAGCTCGCCGGCGAGGCCGACAAAGGCGCGCTCGCGCAACTCGACGCGCAGCACAAAGCGCAGCGGCGCCGCGAGCAGCAGGAGCTCGACGAAGCGAAAGCGCTCGCAGCGCGGATCGAATCGGCGAAGCTCGCGATCAAAGCGAAGGCCGGCGAGAACGGCAAACTCTTCGGCGCGGTGACCAACGCCGACGTCGCCGGCGCGATCGCCGCAGCGCTCTCCGTCGCGATAGACAAGCACAAGGTAGATATCGACGGGCAGATCAAAGCGCTCGGCACGTATCCCGTCGAGATCAAGCTCCACAAGAGCGTCCTCGCCAAGACGACGGTGGACGTCGTACCGGCGTAACGCGGCGTTGCCAAGCGCACAGCAAACCTACGCGACGCGTTTCCGGCGCAAGTTCGGCGTCGAAGACGAGTTGAGCCGCTACGTCACCGCACTCTACGAGATGCTCGCCTCGGTTCTCGGTCAAGATAAGCTCGTGCTCCGGGCCGGCAAGGTCAACGCGCTCAAGATGATGCGCTCGCAGAACCTGCCCGATCGGCTCTGCGGCCTGCAGCGTCTCGTTCTTGAAGATCCGACGCTCGAGCGCGCCACGACGCGCGCGCAGCAGCGCAGGGTGCTCGGCGAGATCGAAGAGGCGATGGCCGACGTCATCGCGCAGCGCCACGCTTCGGATTCGATCGAGCGGCGCGTCAACGAGAAGATGACCGAGCGCCACCAAGAGTACGTCAAGGATCTCAAGCTCGAGGCGCTGCGCGAGAGCGGCGGCCCCGAGACGCCCGCCTCTCAAGCAAAGCTCGAAGAGCTGCAGGCGCTCTCGCAGCGCCACCTCGCGGCATCGGCGCTGCAGCAGCTTCGTCCGCAGACGCTGCGCGACGTCGTCGGCCAGGAGGCCGCGATCGGAGCGCTGCTCGCAAAGATCAGCTCGCCCTATCCGCAGCACGCGATCCTCTACGGACCGCCCGGCGTCGGCAAGACGACCGTCGCGCGGCTCGCGCTCGAGGTTGCGAAGGGCCGGCCCTACTCGCCGTTTGCAAAAGACGCTCCCTTCGTCGAAGCGAGCGGGACGACGCTGCGCTGGGATCCGCGCGAGACCACCGATCCGCTGCTCGGCAGCGTCCACGATCCGATCTATCAAGGCAGCCGCCGCGAGTTTGCCGAGGCGGGCGTTCCCGAGCCGAAACTCGGCCTGGTGACGCGCGCGCACGGCGGCGTGCTCTTCATCGACGAGATCGGCGAGATGGACCCCGCGCTCCAATCGCGGCTGCTGAAGGTGCTGGAAGATAAACGCGTGACGTTCGAGTCGTCCTACTACGACGAGAGCGCGCCGAACGTGCCGGAGTATATCAAGCGACTCTTCCGCGAGGGCGCCCCGGCGGATTTCATTCTGATCGGCGCGACGACGCGCGAGCCCGACGAGATCGACGCGGCGGTGCGCTCGCGCTGCGCGGAGATCTTCTTCGCGCCGCTGACGCAGCACCAGATCCTGACGATCGTCCAGGGCGCCGCCAAGCGTCTGGGAGCGAAGATGGCGCGCGGCGTCGCGCGGCTCATCGCCTCGTACACGATCGAAGGGCGCAAGGCGGTGCAGATCGTCGCCGACGCCTACGGACAGGTGCTCTACCGGCTCCATCCGGGCCGGCGCTCGGAGACGCGGAAGGTGCCGACGATTCTCGAGGACGACGTCCGCGCCGTGGTGCAGGCGAGCCGGCTCGTCCAGCACACGCTCGTGAAAGGGCGCGCGACGCTCGAGGTCGGCAAGACCTTCGGTCTCGGCGTGCTCCACCATCTGGGGAGCATCATCGAGATCGAAGCCGTCGCCTTTCCCGCGGCGCAGGCCGGAAAGGGAACGATCCGCTTCAACGACACCGCCGGCACGATGGCGAAAGACTCCGTCTTCAACGCGACGAGCGTCCTGCGTTCGACGACCGGCATCGACATCGGCGATTTCGATCTCCACATCAACGTCGTCGGAGGCGGCAACATCGACGGACCGTCGGCGGGTCTGGCGATCTTTCTCGCGCTCTACTCGGCGGTAACGAAGACGCCGCTGCCGCAGGACGTCGCGGTTACCGGCGAGCTTTCGATTCAAGGGAAGGTGCGCGCGGTCGGCGGCATCGTCGAGAAGCTCTACGCGGCGCGGCAGGCAGGCATGCGCCGCGTGTTCTTGCCGAGGGAGAACGTACGCGAGGTTGACGCCCCGCTCGCGGGAGTCGAGGTCGTTCCGGTCGCCGGCGTCGCCCAAGCCTTGCGCGGCCTTCGCGAAAGGCGGCGCAAAGGCCGGTAGCCGCAGTGTGCCACCACGTCTGGCACACCTTACACGCAGATTTCTGCTATCTATGCACAAGCGGCCCACAAGGCGTTCGCAAACGGCGTGCCGGACAGCGGTTCGACGCCCATGACCGCACACCCGATGCCGACGACGATCGACCGCATTCCGCCGAATAATCTCGAGGCGGAGATGGCCGTCATCGGCTGCGTGCTCGTGGACAAGGAGATGTTCGCCGAGATCGGCGAGATCGTCCGCCCGAGCGACTTCTACGCGCACGTCCACGAGACGATCTTCGGCGTGCTGCTCGAACTCTACGAGCGCGGCGAGCCGCTCGACAAGATCTCCGCTTCCGAAGAGCTGCGCCGCCGAGGCGTGCTCGAACGCGTCGGCGGCCTTTCCTACATCAGCGCGCTCATGGAGACGGTGCAGACCGCAGCCTCGGCCCGATACTACGCGACGATCGTGCGCGAGAAGTCCGTGCTGCGCTCGCTGATCCACGCGGGCACCGAGATCACGCAACTCGGTTACGAGGGCGAGGAAGACGTCCCCGGCGCGCTCGACCGGTCGGAGCAGCTCGTCTACACGATCGGCGAGCGCCGCGGCGTCACCGAGTTCATGCCGGTCAGCCGTCTGATGAAGAGCGTCTTCGATCACATCGACGACCTCTACCACCGGCGCGGCGACCGGACCGGCCTCACGTCGGGATACCGCGACATCGATGCGATGACGACCGGCTTCGCGCCGGGGAACTTCGTGATCATCGCCGGCCGGCCGGGCATGGGCAAGACCTCGTTCGCGCTCAACATGGCGGTCGCGGCCGCGCGCGAAGAGGATGGGCCGATCGCGTTCTTCTCGCTCGAGATGTCGAACAGCGAGTTGATCCAGCGGCTGATCTGCTCCGAGGCGCGGATCTCGATGAACGACATGCGGCGCGGCAACATCAAGCCGCACCAGTGGGAGGAGATCTCGCGCGCGATGGGCGCGATCAACGATCTCCCGATCTACCTCGACGACCTCGGTGCGTTGACCGTCGGCGACGTGCGCAGTCGCTGCCGAAAATTGAAGTCCACCGTGGGTCTCGCGGCGATCTTCATCGATTATCTGCAGTTGGTGCGGCCGGGCGTGCTCGCGCGCGGCGCCAACCGCAACGAAGAACTCTCGGAGATCTGCCGGACGCTGAAGATGACCGCGAAAGACCTCAACGTGCCGATCATCGCGCTCGCGCAACTCAATCGCGGCGTCGAAGGGCGCGCGAGCGATGCGAAGCGCCCGCTGCTCTCCGATCTGCGCGACTCCGGTTCGATCGAACAGGAGTCCGACGTCGTCGCGTTTCTCTATCGCGACGGCTACTACAACCCGGAGTGCGCCGAGCCCGATCTCACCGAGTTCATCATCGCCAAGCACCGCAACGGACCGACCGGAACCGCCCGGCTGCGCTTCCAGCGCGAATACACGCTCTTTTTGCCGTACGGCGACGAATCACACTTCCCCGCCGCCTAAGGGCGAGGCTTGCTACGCACCGTGTCGGAGTCGCTCGTCGCTCCACATCCGTGTTCCGCTCCTGCTGCGCTGCGCTCGCGCCACCTGCTGAGGACAATCATCACATCCTGTGAATGGCGCTCGCGTCAGAGCCTCCTCCACGGTCCGTAACAACCTGCGCCCCTAGGAAAGGCGGCGGCAGTGCGCTAAAGTGTTAACCATGGTTTGCGTTACCCATGGCTAACAGGACGCCGTCCGGACTGCTTGCGGTTGGATCGGACAGATCGCCGGCGCGGGCTCGCGAGGATTACGTCAAGGCGATCTATCAGCTGAGCGCCGACGGGCCGGTTCGCGCGGCGGCGCTCGCGCGCTACCTGCACGTAAGCCGCGTCTCGGTGAGCAAGGCGAAACGGCTGCTCGAGGGCGAGGGATTGCTCGAGCGTGCGGCCTCGCCGTCGGAGCCGCTGCATCTGAGCCGGCGCGGTCGCGATCTCGCTGTCGCGGTGGTGCGGCGCCATCGTCTGCTCGAAACCTTTCTCCATCGTTCGCTGCGCGTGCCGCTCGAGCGCGTGCACGCCGAGGCGGAGCGCATCGAGCACGTCATCTCCGACGACGTCGCGTCGCGCATCGCCGATCTGCTCGGAAGGCCGCGCACCGATCCGCACGGCCATCCGATTCCGTACGGCGACGCTGCGGCGGGCCGGCGATCGCTGCCGACGCTGGCGGAACTCGGCGCGGGAAGCAGAGCGCGGGTTGCGAGCCTCGACGACCGCGACGAAGAGGCGGTCGCGGCGCTCGCGCGAGCGGGCGTGCTGCCGGGGGCGACGCTGCGCGTCGAGAGCAACGAGCGCGGGAAGGTCGTCGTGCGCTGCGGGAAGCGCGCGATCGCGCTGCAGCGGCGTCACGCCGAGAAGGTGCGCGTTGGAGCGTAGTTACGGCGTCGGCGCGGCGAGCCCGCGCGTCGTCGCGGCGGCGCAGGAGGCGCTCGCCGGAAACCGGCGCGGCTGGCGCGCGCTGCTTCCGTTCGCCGGGCCCGCGTTCGTCGCGTCGGTCGCCTACATGGACCCCGGCAACTTCGCGACCAACATCGCGGGCGGCGCGGCGTTTGGTTATCGGCTGCTCTGGGTGGTCGTCCTTGCAAATCTCATGGCGATGCTCTTTCAGGGACTCTCCGCGAAGCTCGGCATCGCAACCGGAAAGAACCTCGCCGAACTATCGCGCGACGCGACGCCGAGGCCGGTCGCGCTCGGCATGTGGGCGGTCAGCGAGGTGGGCGCGATGGCGACCGACCTCGCGGAATTCCTCGGCGCGATCGTCGCGCTCAATCTGCTCTTCCACGTTCCGATGCTCGCCGGCGCGCTCGTGACCGGCGTCGTAACCTACGCGATGCTCGCGCTCCATCGCTACGGCTTTCGCACGATGGAGGCGCTCATCGGCTCTCTCGTCGGCGTCATCGCGGTCTGCTACGTCGTCGAGACGTTGCTCTCGCGGCCGAGATGGGACGCGGTGCTCTACCATTCCGTCGTGCCGTGGATCGGCGGCCCGTCGAGCCTCTTTCTCGCCGTCGGGATCGTCGGGGCCACGGTGATGCCGCACGCGATCTACCTGCACTCGGCGCTCACGCAGGACCGGATCGTGCCGCGCGACCGCGGGCAGCTCGCCGCGATCGTCAAGTTCTCCTACGTGGACGTCGTCGTCGCGCTGACGATCGCGGGCGTCGTCAACCTCGCGATGATGTACATGTCGGCGGCGGTCTTTCACGCGACCGGACACGCCGGCGTCGCCGATATCGCGACCGCCTATCGAACGCTGATGCCGCTGCTCGGCAATCTCGCCGCGGTCGTCTTTCTCATCGCGCTCTTGGCCTCGGGCATCTCGAGTTCCGCGGTCGGAACGATGGCCGGCCAGGTGATCATGCAGAGTTTCGTCGGCTTCACCGTGCCGCTCTGGGTGCGAAGAGTCGTCACCATGCTGCCCGCGATCGCCGTCGTGGCGCTCGGCCTCAACGTGACGCAGACGCTGGTCGTCAGTCAGGTGATCTTGAGTTTCGTGTTGCCGGTGCCGGTCGTCGCGCTCGTTGTCCTAACCGCGCGCGAGAAGACGATGGGTCCGATGGTCAACGCGCGCTGGGTCACGGCGCTGGCCGCGACCGCCGGCGCGGCAATCCTCGCGCTCAACGTCCTCTTGATTTGGACGGCGTTGCCCCGCTAGATTCTCGACTCTTGATCCTCGACGGCGCCGATGCTCTGCGCTAAGTAGAGTCGCGAGAGTTTCACGTACTCGTCGGCCGCGTGGTCGATCCACGCCGCCGCCTCGCCCGCGAGCGGCTTCTTTACGGCCGCCGGCGCGCCGGCCGCGAGCGTTCGCGCGGGGATCGCGGCGCGCTCCGCGACGACGCTGCCCGCGCCGATCAGTGCGCCCTCGCCGATCGTGCATCCGTTGAGCAGCGTCGCGTTGCTGCCGATCAGCGCGCGGCGCTCGATGCGGCAATCCTCCATGATCGCGCCGTGACCGACGGTCACCTCGTCGCCGACGAACGTGCCGCCGCGTTCGCTGACGTGCACGACGGAGTTGTCCTGAATGGAGGTGCGCGCGCCGATTCGAATCGGACCGTTGTCGCCGCGCAAGACCGCGCCGAACCAGATGCTCGACTCCGCGCCGACCTCGACGTCGCCGATCAGCACGGCCGTCGGCGCGACGAACGCCGACGGGTGGATCTTCGGCCGCTTCCCTCGATACTCGATGATCATTGGGCGATGCTTCGCAGGCCGCCGCGTCGAACCTCGCCGCCATGCACCGACACCGGACGCCGCTGCGGGGCGTGAAGGCGACGCCGCATCCCAAGCCCGGCGACCCGAGCTATACGGCCGTCAATTACTCGTACGCGGGGCAGACCGGTCGCGTGCACGAGGTGGTCGAGATCGGCGGGCGCTCCCTGGCCAAAGTCGGATTCGACGACCGCAAAATCGTCTACTACTTTCTCGACGACCTCGAGCTCGACCATGGCGGCGGGCGGCGGACCTTTCACGACGAGGAGCCTCAGGGCTAGCAGAGAAGGACCGGCGGCTCGGGCGCCCTGGCGCGCCGCACCGGCGCCGACGTAGCTCAACGGTAGAGCAATCGCTTCGTAAGCGATAGGTTATCGGTTCAAATCCGATCGTCGGCTTGCTCTTCTATTCGCAGCTCCATGAACGTCGGGCATTCGTAGCTCACCGGGGCGATCGGTTCGCACTCTTCGAAGCCGAGCGAGCGATACAACCGGTATGCCGCGACGAGCTGCCCCTTATGCGTATCGAGCACGATGCGCCGGTCGCCGCGCCCGCGCGCGAACGATATCGCGGCGTTGACGAGAGCGCGCGCCGCGCCGATGCCGCGAGCGGAGGGAAGGACGAAGAGCCGCATCAGGACCGCGCTCGAGGCGTCGAAACGTCCGGCCGCGACGCAGCCGATCGGCACGCCGTCCCGCCTCGCCACGAACGCGGCGTTCTCTCCGGCGTAGACCTGCGCGATCGCATCGAGCTCGGGCACCGCGCCGTGACGCAGCTCCGGCGGCAGATCCGCCTCGTAAGCGGCGAGAAGCTCCCGCAACTCCGCGAACTCCGGCGCATCCTCGACCCGGCGAACCTCGACTGCCATCCTCGCCGGATTCGCGCCGCCGCAGGCCGGTCACTTGAAGGTCGAACGTTTGCGGCCGCGCAAGCGTTCACGAGTAAAAAGGGGCAAGACACGTGATACTTCTCGGTTGGGGACGCCGCGCGTTGGGAGTTTGCGCGCTGGCGAGCGCGATCGCCGGCTGCGGCGGAATGCCGACGATGCCGCGCGCGCAGGCGCCCGCGGTTCTCGCGAACGGCTCTTGGATGGCTCCCGGCGCCGGCAAGGGCGCGCTGGTCTACGCGCCCGGCGACGAGGCTTCGTACGTGTTAACCTACCCGACCGGGCGGTTGGTCGGGAAGATCGCGATGACGGGATTCGGCTCGTGCTCCGACGCCGGCGGCAACGTCTTCTTTGGACGCGCCGGTGAAGTCGTCGAGTTCGCGCACGCGGGCACGACGCCGATCGCGACGTACGCCGTGCCCGGCTCGGCCTATTCGTGTTCGGTGGATCCGGCAAACGGAAATCTTGCCGTCGTCGTACTCTGTTTCACCGGCTGCGGCAACGAGGTCGTGGTCTTTTCGAAGAGAGCCGCCGCGATTTCGCAGTCGGCGTATCACGTGCACTCGATCGGATCGCTGCTCTTCTGTGCCTACGACGATAAGGGAAACCTCTTCGTCGACGGCTTCACCGGCTCGAAGTTCGGTCTCGCGAGGCTGGGCCGTGGTAAGAAAAAGTTCACCGCCATCACGCTCGACCGCAACATTCAGTTCGCGACGCAGATTCAATGGGACGGCAAGTACCTGGCCGTGCAGACGCGCATCCGGCCCGCGATCTACCAGTTGCAGTTCCAGGACTCCGTCGCGAGGGTCGCCCACATCGTGCGGTTCGACGGCATCGGACAGCGCGCGATGCAGTCGTGGATTCAGAAGGGGAAGATCGCCTTTCCGACATCGCCCTCAAGCGGCCGCAGGCGCGCGATCGAGATTCGCGTCTGGGCGTATCCGAAGGGCGGTCCCGCGATCGACACGATCGATGGATTCATCGGCGGCGGACATCAGATGCTCGACAGCGTCACCTTCAGCGTCGCTCCGAACCGGTAGGTTACGGCAACAGCGTCTCGCGCCGTAGCGTCGTTCGGGCGACCGCGGCGTCGCTGAACGGCAGCGGCCAGAGGCGGCCCGAGACCCACGCATCGGCTTCGTCGGTGTAATGACCCGAGCCGGGTTCGCCCGACTCGCCCTGCGGCAGCGTGATGCCGCCCGCGTCCCAGTTCCCGACCTCCCAGACCGCGCGGAAACTCTGCGAGTAGCCGGAATACTGCACGTGCAGCGTCAGCGCGTCGCCGTTGCCCGGAAGCGTCGTTCCGTCGAGCAAGTTGATGCCGAGCGACGAGAATGCATGGAGCACCGGGACGGCGCCGGCAATTCGCCACGGAGCGGGCGACGGCGGCACGATCCCGCGCAACGCGTCGCCGGTCACGCCGGCCGAGAGCAGCGCCGGCATTCTGCCGGTGTGCCGATCGGTCAGTTGCAGGCGCAATCCGTTGATTACGGTCGCGGTCGTCGAGTCGCCGGTCATCTCTCCGTCCCAACCCGCGAGCGCTGCGCCGATCGCGGCGTCGCTGCGGCCCATCGCGGGCGCGAGATCGCGCGCCAACTCCCGCTCGGCGAGCGAGAGCACGTCGAGCTGCATGCGCTCGAAATACGCGACGTCGTAGACGCGTCGCGCTCGCAGCAACTGCGCGATGCGGTAGGCGCGATAGGGCGGGGCGAACTGCGGGCTGAGTTCCAGCCGATAGCCGCTGCCGTACATCTTGTTGTTCGCCGTCCACACGACGGCGCTCGTCGAGGGCGCGACCTTCGGCAGCCGCGCGAACGGGAACGCCGGATAGTTCTTCTGTAGATCGGCCGCCGGATGGAACCAGCGTCCGCGCGCGGGATCGTCGGGAATCTGTCCGGCAAGCGCGTAGGCGGTTCGCCCGCTCGTGTCGGCGAGCACGAAATTCTGCGTCGGGCCGGGAAACGCGGCGAGCGCGGCCGTCGCCTGTTCGATCGTCGCCGCGGCGTTGAGGCGAAGGAACGTCACCGCCGGCGAGACCGGATCGTCGTACGCGCTCCAGCGCACGAGCACGAATCGCCCGTTCTTCGTCGTGACGCCGAACGCGTGCGCCGCTCGATAGTAGCGCTTCGTCTCGTCCGCACGGAAGCGCACGTGGAATCGTTCGGTCTGCCACGCGTTTGCATCGAGGGAGGCGGGCGGGTTGAAGACCGAGAGCGAGGTGACGGTGCCGTCGGTCGCACCCCACGCGAGGTTCTCGTTGTGACCGAGCACGATCGAGGGCGTGCCGGGTAACGTCGCGCCCGCAACGTGAAAGCCCGGAGCGCGCAAATCGATGAGATACCAGACGCCCGGAATCTGCAGCGCGAGATGCGGATCGTTTGCGAGCAGCGCTCGATGGTGCGCGGTGCGATCCGCGCCGGCGGCCCACTCGTTGCTGCCGACCGGCGGCCGCGCGTCGGCGAGGACGCGCAGCAGCGCGGCGACGTTACGCTTGCAGGAGGGTCCCGGCGCGATCGCGCCGAGGCCCGCCATGACGGGCGCGTCGTAACAGGGGTCGGTGAAGGGAAACCGCGCGCGCAGCAACGCCAAGCCGCCGGCTCGATAGGCCGTGTCGCGCGCCTCGACGGAGTTCCAATCATCGATGAGATCGAGCACGGTCACCATCGCGACGGCGAGCGAATCCTGCGGCGTCCACGGGCGCGGCCGGTAGGCGAGAATGCGAAACTCCACCGGCAGCGGCTCGCGCGCGATCGCCGCGTTCACGCCGTCGCTGAACGCTCCGAAAATTTCGCGCGAGGCAAAGTCGAGGCCCAGCCACTGCTTCTGCACCATCGCGGCGACGGGAACCGCGCGCTCCTTCTCGTCGCTCGCAAGCGCCGCCGCGCCGTAGACCTCGGACAAGTCGCCGAGAATGTAGCGGCGCAAAAGGTCCATCTGAAAGAGCCGGTCCGAACCTTCGGCGTATCCCTGCGCGAAGAAGAGATCGTGCAGGTTGCCCGCCAGCACGTGCGGCACGCCGCGGTCGTCGCGCGCGATCGTGACGGGGGAGTGCACGCGAAGCCCCGAGACGATGCCGACGTCGCGGGCGTGGGCGCGCATCCCGATCGCGACGTAGGCGGCAAAGGCGAGCACGCCGATTGCGGCGAGCGCGACCGCGACGACCACCAATCGGAGGAAGAGTCTCACCGCGGCTCAGAGATCGACGAAGACGTCGTCGCCCTCGACGCTCACGTCGTACGTCATCAGCGGGAGCACCGCCGGCAGCGTCAGCGCGTCGCCGGTCCGGACGTCGAACGTCGCGCCGTGGCGCGGGCAGACGACGTGCTCGCCCTCGAGTTCGCCCTGGTCGAGCGGGCCGCCGTCGTGGGTGCAGACGTCCTCGATCGCATAGACCTTCCCGCCGACGTTGCAGAGCAGGAGCTCCGTCGAACCGACGACGACGCGCCGCGTCGTGCCCGACGCGATCTCCGAAAGTTTCGCTACGCGATGCTTGGCCACGAAGGCGGTGTTACGCGCCCGCCGCTATACTCCCGTTCCACTGCGACCAAAAAGCATCGTCGGGCTCGCGTTCGCCGGCGGCGAGAGCCAGCAGCAGGCCGTACGCGTCTCGCGTCTGCCGGCCCAGCGGGGTGCTCGCGTCGATCTCGTCGGGCGAGAAGAGCGTGTGACGCAGCCCCTCGTTGAGAAACTCGCTCGCGAACCGCTCGATCTCGCCGGCGGCGCTCTCGGGAACGGGTATCCGCAGTTTGCGCGCGATGCGCTCGAGCTGCGCGCGCGGATCGCTCATGAAGAGGTCGTAATCCACGACGGCGATCGGCCTCCCCCGCAGGTCTTCGAGAAACGGAACGACGTGTGCGAGCCAGAGGCGCTGCGCGGTCTCGACATCCATCTGCTGGCGCGCGAAGAGCGACGCGGCGACGCTCGCGGGATTGCGGATCGCGAGCAGGTAGGCGTCGTCCACGCCCGCGTCGCCGAGCGTTCTGCGCCAGAACGGCAAGAGACGAATCGTGCGCGGGTCTTTGAAACCCCAGAGCGCGTGCGTGGTGAAATGCCGGCGTAGATAGTCAATCGCCTCGCGTCGCAGCCGCCACATGCGCCAGCCGGAGAAGCGGCCGCGCTCGATCGGCTCGACGTCGTCCCAGCGCAAACGCAGCGCCTTGAGCACGCGCTCGTTGAGTTCGACGATCCCCTTGTCTTCCCAGTAGCCGGTCGGGTTCTCGGGCTGCGCGTCGAGGAAGTCGTCGCCGAGATAGACGCCGAGCGCGGCGAGCCCGCGCGCGATCGCGCTCGTGCCGCTGCGGTGCATCCCGACGACCGCGATCGCCCGCGAGCTCTCCGTTCTCACCGCGAGCGGGTTCTTTAGCCTACGGCGCCTTCCATCTCCATCTTGACGAGACGGTTGAGCTCGACCGCGTACTCCATCGGGAGCTCCTTGACGAAGAAATCGAAGAACCCGTTGACGATCATCGCCGTGGCGTCGGCTTCGGACAGGCCGCGCGACATCGCGTAGAAGAGCTGCTCTTCGCCGATCTTCGAGACGCTCGCTTCGTGCTCTACCGTCGAGCGTTGCTCGTGGATCTTCATCGTCGGCTTCGTATCGCTCGACGACTCCTCGTCCATGATCAGCGCGTCGCAGCGCACGCGCGTCTTCGCGCCGACCGCTCCCGGATGCACCTCGACGAGCCCGCGATAGGTGGTCTTGCCGCCGTGCGCGCTCACGCTCTTGTTCGTCACGACTGAGGTCGTGCGCGGGGCGGCGTGGATCACCTTCGCGCCCGCGTCCTGATGCTGGCCCTCGCCGGCGAACGCCATCGAGAGAACCTCGCCGCGCGCGCCTTCGCCCATCAGATAGATGGCCGGATACTTCATGGTCAAGCGCGAGCCGATGTTTCCGTCAACCCACTCGACCGTCGCGTTGGCGTGCGCTACCGCGCGCTTCGTCACGAGGTTGAAGATGTTGCGGTACCAGTTCTGGATCGTCGTATACCGGATCGACGCGCCCTCGAGCGCGATCAGCTCGACGACTGCGGAGTGGAGCGAGGACGTCGAGAACTTCGGGGCGGTGCAGCCCTCGATGTAGTGCACCTTCGCGCCCTTGTCCGCGATGATCAGCGTGCGCTCGAACTGGCCCATGTTCTCTGCGTTGATGCGGAAGTAGGCCTGCAGCGGCATCGCGACCGAGACGCCCGGCGGCACGTAGATGAACGACCCGCCCGACCAAACCGCGGAGTTGAGCGCGGCGAACTTGTTGTCGCCCGGCGGAATCACCGTGGCGAAATACTTGCGCACGATCTCGGGGTATTGCTTGACGGCGGTGTCCATGTCGCAGAAGAGCACGCCTTGCTCGTCGAGCGCCTTGGTGGTGCTGTGATAGACGACCTCGGACTCGTACTGCGCGGAGACGCCGGAGAGAAACTTTCGCTCCGCCTCGGGGATGCCCAAGCGATCGAAGGTCCGCTTGATATCCTCGGGGACGTCGTCCCACGACCGCTCGGTCTGGTCGGTGGACTTCACGAAGTAGTGGATGTTGCCGAAGTCGATCTCGTTGAGCAGCGCGGTATCGCCCCACGCCGGCATCGGCTTGCGGGCGAAGAGCTCGAGCGCTTTGAGGCGGAACTCGCGCATCCAGGCCGGCTCGTCCTTCATCGAGCTGATCCGCTCGACGATCTCGCGCGTCAGCCCCTTATCGGACTTGAAGACGTAGTTTTCGGGGTCGTGAAAGCCGTGGCGGTACTCCTCGATGAGGGCCGAGGGTGCCGCCGGAGCGTCGAGCTTGATTGCCATGATTCCATCTCAGCGTACCCCTTGCGGGCCGACATAGTCAAGATAGTGCAGTGCGAGCTTAAATTTCATCGCCGCCGCCGGTGGAAAACTCTTTACAGCGGGGGGGCTAGGGGGTATGATTTCCCCCGGCCCTTCCGTTAAGAGGAGTCCTGAGCAGGTCATACGGGAGGAGTCACGGTTTGGGGGAGGGCGCGCCCATTCGCGCCATCGCGGCGAGTCGCCCGCGCACCGCTCAAAAGCGCCGGCAGGAGCTAGCCGATAGGTCGGGGACGTGTCTGCACCGCAGCCGCCAGCCGACGAAGTCCGGAGGTGGGATTCCTCAAAGGTCAGGGAGACCTAAAATAAATTGAAGGCACTGGGCCGGCACATCGTGTGCGAGCTTTCGGGCTGTCACCCCTCCTTGTTATCGGATATCAATGCCATCGCGGCGATGATGATCTCGGCTGCGAAAGCCGCGCGCGCCACGATCATGGAGAGCGCGTTTCACCGCTTCGAACCCCAAGGCGTCTCCGGGACGGTCATCTTGGCCGAGTCCCATCTTTCGATCCACACGTGGCCCGAGAAGGGCTACGCGGCGATGGATTTTTACACGTGCGGCGACCACACCGACCCCTGGCTCGCTTGCGAACATGCAGCCCAAGCGCTCTGCGCGAGCAGCGTGCTCGCCACCGAGTTAAAGCGCGGGATCGAGAAGAGCGACGGCGAGTTCACGCACGTTTTGAGCCGCAACCACGACGTTCGCGTGCTCACGGCATAAGTCGCAACGAATTAATTTAACCGCCATCATCAGCAATTATCAGCTTTCTCGCGCCTAAAGTCGGCAGGCTTGGCGTGCCTGCCGTCCAATTCTTTCACACCAACGGTTACTGTACTGTCGAGTGAGGTCAATACAAAACTCCATGCGTTTATCATTCGTTCGAGCCTGCATCGCCGCGAGTGCCGGCGCCTTCGCGATCGCGCTGGCCGCCTGCGCGGGTCACGGCGTCGTTCCGACGGCGCAGAGCCCGATGGCGCAACTTGCGACCGGCGGCGCTATGGCGCCGCTCGCGCTGAAGACCTGCGCGACCAGCCCGCCGCAATACGAGTGGAT
>DATKMJ010000066.1 GCA_035541935.1 Candidatus Binatia bacterium
GCTCGACGCGCTCGCGCAGCGCGGCGACCCGCAGGCCTACGCTTTTCCGCGCCACCGTCCGGCCGGCGATTCGCTCGATCTCTCCTTCTCCGGCCTCAAGACTTCGGTGCGCTACTTCCTTGAGTCCGACGCGGGCCGCGACGCGCGCGCCGAGGACGTCGCCGCCTCGTTTCAAGCCGCGGTCGTCGACGTGCTAATGGCGCGGCTGCGCGCCGCATTCGAGCGCGCCTCCTACAACGCGGTCTCGCTCTCGGGAGGCGTCGCGGCCAACTCAGCGCTCCAGGCTGCGTTCACCGAGTGGAGCCGGACGAACGGCGTCCCGGCCTACGTCCCGCCGCCGAAATACTGCACCGACAACGCGGCGATGATCGCGGCGGCGGCCTACTACCAAGGCGAAGCGGCGCTAGCGGATCCGCTGACGCTCTGCGCCGACCCGAACCTCCCGTTCGAACCCTAACCGAGGCGCGGTCGGCATCGCAAGCAAGCTCTTACGTTCCGCGGCCTGGCCCCGTAAAAGGAAGTTCGTCCAAACCGACCGGGATGAAATCCCAAACGTCGACGCCGACGTTGATGCAGCCGGCGCGTTCGATCCAGCGATTGTGCACGTGACCGCAGAGCGCGACGTCGAACTCGCCCGGCGCTTTCGGGCGCTCGAAGCCGCGTGATTCTTCGGGATTTTCGATCGGGAAGTGGTTGAGCCAGATGCGCCTGCCCTCAACTTCAATTATTCGATCGTCGAACGCATCGTCGAACCCCACGCTTTCGACCATAGAGGCGGCGTCGAGATCGTGATTGCCAACGCAGATCAGCTTGCGGCCGTTCAGAGCGGCGAGGTAGGCAGCCCAGCGTTTCTTATCGCCCATCGCGAAGTCGCCGAGGTGATAGACGGTATCGTCTTTCGCCACCACGTCGTTCCAACGGCGGATCATCTCGGCATCCATCGCATCGACGTCAGGAAAGGGCCGGCGGCAATACTCGATGATGTTCGCGTGCCCGAAGTGCGTATCGCTCGTGAACCAGATCTTCGCCGCCACGCTCGGTACTTAGCGCCCTCGGCGTTCAACGCGCGCAACAGATCGATTCCGTGCGGCCCGTCGTATCTCGCCGGTACGCGATTCAATTGAATCCATCGGTCTATGTTACATTTCGCGGTCGGAGGGGCTCGAACCCCCAGCCTACAGGTTCGAAGCCTCTCTTCTTCCCTCGTGCGCGCGTGAATCGTAAGTCGTCGGCTTCTTTGGTGGCGCTCAGATTTCCGGACTTCTTCGGCTTCCCGTCACACATCCGTCACACCGATTCGCTGATACGTGGCGCCGCAGACCGCATCGATGCAGCCATGGGACCGCAGCGTCGCAAGAGCGATAAATGAGCGATTCCGGCGACGGGATGGGTGGAGCGCGTTCGACTCCCGTGCCCTTGGAGCTTCCTTAGCATCCAGATATCGACGTTGTTATCCAAAATGAACTTGGTCGGCGGGCTGTCATCGTCATCCGTGCCGACGAGCCTAACCCAACGCGGCATCCCTGGCGCTCCCTAGTTGCGCAATATTGTGCATACCTGCCCCCGACTCGCGTTATCAATTGCGTTATCAACGGGCTCGCAGACCGAAGGCCGCATTTAGCCCACGTTCAAGATCCTGGTTTGCCTTCGTCCGCCTTATCTCCACGCTGAACTGCGGATCGTCCCCGTCGGTCGGCCAAAGGATAAACCGCAATTTGCGTGCGATCTTTAGTCTGATGGCCCGGCGCGTCTTGCCGGCCAAACGAACGTCGTCGATCGCTGCCATAATTTTCTCCAGCGGATTCCCCTCAACGACGTAGAGCCTCCAATCGGTCGCCTCCGGCGGGCGCGCCTTAGCGATCCTGGAGTGCCATAAGCCAAGCTCGTGCTGCGACATTAGATCCGCGACGTGCGCGGCGTCCACCAACACTTGCGCCGCCTCGACGGTCATCGGCACGATGCCGAGGCATTGCTGCACCCAAGCTCGGCTTTTCTTCGGGTATGTCGCCTCGGCGAGATCGGTGTGCGAGAGCCCGTTGATCGCGCGAAGGTCGTCGAGGCGTTCCGCCAGCCGATCGGAAAGCTGCGCGGGCAACCTGGCTTTCTTCGGCCTTCCCCGTCGTGCCACAAAAATACCATTTGGTGGCAGCCATTATGTTACCTGCCCCCGGGGGTGCTACACTGGGGGCACATATGCGTAGAAGCAGCAAACGACGTGTGCGCCGGTATGGGACGATTCCCGAGAATAAGCTGGCTTCGGAGTACTCGAAGTTTTGGTGCGACGACCGGGAAAGCGCCTTGCAACGCTGGACGTGGCCGAAGCGTCGGGTGGTTGCGCCGTGAGCGTTCAGACGGAGACCCTTCTCTGCGCGTTACGCCGACGACAGTTCGGGGGGATCGCCGACGCCGCTCGGGCGTTAGGTATCTCTCGCTGGACCTTGCGTCGGGCCGAAAACG
>DATKMJ010000068.1 GCA_035541935.1 Candidatus Binatia bacterium
TCGAGCGGCACCGGCTTGCGAAAGCGCACGCTGACGCTCGCGGTGACGCCGCGATGTCCCGCGTAGCCGGCTGCGTGCGCCATCGCCTCGTCGAGCAGCGCCATCACGATGCCGCCGTGGGCGATGCCGCGCCAGCCTTGAAAGACCGGCGCGAGCGTGGCGCGCGCGACGACGCCGTCGCCATCATCGGCGAGGTCGAAATGCAGGTGCATGCCGATCGGATTGCTCGGCCCGCACGCGAAGCAGTTGCCATCGTCGAAAGGTACGCCGTCGCTCATCGTCCGAGATTCAGTCGCTCGATCAGCGACGCGGGGAGACCGGCGGCCCGCATCTTGTTCTGGACGTTCTCGACCGGATAATCGTAGCGGATCCACTGCACGCGTCCCGTGTCGGAATCGTAGCGAACGAAGCAGGGTTGCGGATTGAGATCGCGCGGCTGGCCGACGCTGCCGACGTCGATGATGTAGCGCTTCTCCTTCTCCAACTCGATCTCGCCGCCGTGCTGCATGTGCTTGTGCCCGATCGTGCCGTCGGGGTCGAGCGACCAGTACTCGGCGATGTGGGTATGACCGACGAAGACGATCCGGGCGTCGGTGCGTTCGAACGCGCGCGCCGCCGTCCGCTTGTCGAGGATGTACTCGAAGTAGTTCACCGGCGCGCCGTGGACGAGCAGAAAATCGGGGAAGCGCAACTCGTAGGGAAGCGCGTTGAGCCATTCGCGGCTCGGGGCGTCGAGAACGCCCTGCGTCCAGGCAATCGCCTCGCGCGCGGCGCGGTTAAAGCTCTCGACACCGAAGTTCTCGACCGCGGCGAGGTCGTGATTTCCGAGCACCGCGTGCTGCGCGCGACTCTGCAGCGTCGCGACGCATTCGTTCGGATTCGGCCCGTACCCGACGACGTCGCCGAGCGAGACGAGCGCGTCGTCGTCGGCGAGCGTCAAGACGACGGTCTGGAGCGACTCCAGATTGCCGTGGATATCGGAGACGATCGCGTAGCGCATGCTAGGCAACGGCCTCGGCGAGCACCGCGCGCAGCGCACGCGCGAAGGCTTCGCGCATCGGCTCGGTTCCCGCGCTGACGCGAACGTACGCGTCGAGCGGGGGCGCGCCGGGCTTGCGGATCCACACGCCTCGCGCGAGCAGCTCGTTCATCACCTGCGTCGCGCGCGCCGCGCTCTCCATCTCGATGCAGACGAAGTTCGTGCGCGATTCGATGGAGCGGCGTCCGAGTTCGCGCGCGATCGCGTAGTAATCGTCGCGGGCGCGCGCCGTCTCGGCAACGACGTGCCGGCGGAATTCGTCGTCGGCGAGCGAGGCGAGCGCGCCGATCTGCGCGTTGCGGTTCACGCCGTACTGCAAGCGGATCTTGTGGAGCGTCTGGAGGACGCGCTCGGTGGCCAGCGCGTAGCCGATGCGGGCGCCGGCCATGCCGTAGGCCTTTGAGAACGTGCGCAGCCGGACCAAGCGATCTTCGAAGATCGCGGGCAGCAGTTCGTCCTCGTCCACGAAATCGGCGTAGGCTTCGTCGAGAAGCAAGAGGCAATCGTGCGGCAGCGCCTCGTAGAAGCGCGCCAACTCGTCGCGTCCGATGAAGCGCCCGCTCGGATTGTCGGGGTTGGCGAGATAGACGATCGCCGGCGCGTCGCGGCGCGCGGCCGCGAGCAACGCATCGCAATCGGTCGAGCCGTCGTCGTTGTACGGGACGGCGAGCAGCCGACCGCCGTAGCCGACGACGTGATACGTAAAGGTCGGATACGTGCCGCGCGTCGCCAGCGCCGGCGCGCCGGGCGCGACGAAGGCGCGCACGGCGAGACCCATGAGGTCGTCGATACCGGCGCCGACGACGATCTGATCGGGGCTGCAGCGATGCTTCTCCGCGAGTGCGTCGCGGAGGTCGAGCGATTCGGGATCGCCGTACCACGAGAGGCGTTCGAGTTCGCGGCTCATCGCCTCGATCGCGCGCGGCGACGGCCCGAACGCGCTCTCGTTCGCGCCCAAGCGCACGAGCTCGCGCTGACCGGTCTCGCGCATCAACTGCTCGGGACCGATGAACGGCGTCGATGCCGGAATCGCTTCGACGGCGCGCGTCGGACGGATCACTACTGCGTTTAGCCTCCCAAGAATCGGTGGACGGTGACGAGCCGGCCCGCGGGCCACTCCTCGTCGCCTTCCTCCATCACGATGTAACCATCCGCTCGCGCCGGCAGACTCACCGAGAACGAGCGCAAGGGAAGGGGATGCGCCGCGGGGAGGCCGCCATCATCCTCTAACCACACGGGAACGAACCACGTCCACTCGAGACGGCTGCGCGCCGGCTCGGCCAAGCGCGCCGGAACCTGCGAAACGGTAATCGGCGCGCCGCGCAGCGCGCCGAAGATCGGCGCCGCTACGGCTTCGAGCATCAGCAGCGCCGACGTGGGGTTGCCGGGCAATCCGACGATCGGCCTGCCGCCGCCGGCGCCGAAGAGCGTCGGCTTTCCGGGCTTTACGCGCAGTCCATGGACGACGATTCCGGGATCGGCGATCGCAGCGACCGCGTGCGGCAGACGATCGCGCGCTCCGACCGAGGAACCGCCCGTGACGACGACGGCGTCGCACTCCGCAATCGCACGCGTCAGCGCCGCCTCAAATTCTCGCTCCTCGTCGCGCAGCGTCGGATGCTGCACGACCTCTGCGCCCATCGCGCGCAGCGACGCGGCGACGGCGTAGCGATTCGAGTCGCGAATCTGCCCGGGCTTTGGACGGAGGCCGGGCTCGACGAGTTCGTCGCCGCTGGAGAAGAGCGCGACGCGCGGTCGCCGATAGACGGGAACGAACGTTGCGCCAAGCGTTGCGAGCACGCCGATCTCGCCGGCGCGAACGACGCGCCCCGCGCGCACGACCGCATCGCCGCGACGCATGTCGGCGCCGCGCTCGATGACGTTCTCTCCGCTCGCGACCGCGGCGCCAACGGCGACGGCGTCGCCCGCGACCCGCGCCTCCTCGAACGGCACGACCGCGTCGGCGCCGGCGGGCAGGATGCCGCCCGTCGGGATGCGGCTCGCGCTTCCCGGCGCGAGGAGCCTGCCCGCAGCGGAGCCCATGCGCACCTCGGCGACGATCTCGAACGTGCCCGGGGCGCCCTTCGAATCGATCGCAAAGCCGTCCATTCCCGAGCGCGGCGCGTCGGGATAATCGCCGTCCGCGACGATCGTCTCGGCGAGAACGCGCCCCAGCGCGGCATCGAGCGCGACGCGCTCGACCGCCGGCGGCGCGATCGCGACGCGCCCCAAGAACGCCACGATCGCCTGACGCGGCGGCAGCAATCGTTCGGCCGCGAATCGCGTCTCCGGTAGGACTGGATTTGCGGAAGGCATAAGGGCGCGCTTCTCCATGCTCGATATCGCTCTCGTTCGGCGCGAACCTGACCGCGTTCGAAAATCGCTCCTCCGCCGCGGGCACGACGCTTCGCCGGTCGGCGAGATTCTGCGCTACGACGAAGAGTACCGCTCCGCGCTCACCGCGGTCGAGCGGGCAAAAGCCGAGAAGAACCGGCTCTCCGCAGCGATCGGCGAGGCCGCCGACAAGGCGGCGGCGGCGCGCGAACTGCGTCCGCAGATCAACGAGCTATCCGAACGGATCGAGGCGCTCGAGGCCCGCGCGAACGCGCTCTCGCCGACCGACGAGCGATCCCCGCTGCGCGCGATCCTCGACAACATGCCGAACCTGCTCGACGACTCCGTTCCCGACGGAACCGACGAGAGCGCGAACGTCGAGGTGCGGCGTTGGGGTCGGCCGCGCTCCTTCGATTTCGAGCCGAAGCCGCACTGGGAACTCGGCGAACGGCTCGGCATTCTCGATTTCGCGCGCGCGGCGCGACTCTCGGGAAGCCGATTCGCCGTGCTCTCCGGCGCGGGTGCGCGGCTTTCGCGCGCGCTCGCGGCCTTCTTCCTCGATCGCGCCGCGAAGCGCGGCTACGTCGAGATTGCGCCGCCGCTGCTCGTCTCGCGCGAGACGATGTGGTCGACGGGGCAGTTGAGCAAGTTCGCCGACGCGATGTTTTTCGACGAGCAGGCAGATCTCTTCATGATTCCGACGGGCGAGGTTCCGCTCACCGCGCTGCGCGGCGGCGAGATTCTCGATGCCTCCGAGCTTCCGCTACGGTATGCGGCGTGGACGCCGTGCTTTCGCAAAGAGGCCGGCGCAGCCGGCAAGGATACGCGCGGGCTGATGCGCCAGCATCAGTTCGAGAAGGTCGAATTGGTCTGGCTGACCGATCCGCAATCGTCGTTCGACGCGCTCGAAACGCTGACGGGCGACGCGGAGTCGCTCCTGCAAGAACTCGAGCTGCCCTATCGCGTCGTCGCGCTCTGCGCCGGCGACACGAGCTTCAACTCGGCGAAGACCTACGACATCGAGGTGTGGGTGCCGAGCGGCAACTCCTATCGCGAGATCAGTTCGTGCTCGAACTGCACCGATTTCCAGGCGCGCCGCGCCGCGATTCGCTTCCGCCGCGACGCATCGGGCAAGCCGGAGCACGCGCACACGCTCAACGGCTCGGGCCTGGCGGTCGGGCGAACGCTGATCGCGCTGCTCGAAAACGGACAACAGGCCGACGGATCCATCGTCGTGCCCGAGGCCCTGCGCCCCTACGCGGGCTTCAGTTCCCTGTCACCCTGAGCGTCCATGTCACCCTGAGCGGAGTCGAAGGGGAAGCGTTACGAAACGTCTTGGATCAGTTCCAGGAGCACTTCGCGATCGAGGTATCGGATGTGCCCGTGCTCGCGGCGGAGCGCCTTGCGCGACTCCAAATCGGCGATCGCGCGCGCGGCGACCTCTTTGACCGTTCCGCCGGCGGCAGCGATCTGCGATTGCGTGATCGTCGAGAGCGACGTCGCGGCGGGCACGAGACCGCGCTCGGGCATCGCGTAGGGAAGCAGCACGCGGGCGATGCGGCCGAGGATCGGCAGCGAACCCTGCACGCTCAGCGCGTCGGCGAGCAATCGCACGCGCTGCGCCATCACGACCCCGAGCGCGTTCGTCAGTTCGGGATAGCGCGCGGCGACGCGCGAGACCGCGTCCCACGGAACCTTGAGCACGTGCGCGGTCTTCGAGAAGACGGCGATGCGCGCCATCTTCAGCCCGCGATCGAAGTATTCGGCGACGCCGAAGAGTTCGTACGGAAAGATCTCGTAAAGAATTCGTTCGCGCTCGCGTCCGCCGCCGTTGGCGCGCGCGACGATGCCTTCGGTAACCATGCCGATGTACGGCCAGTCCACGTTCTCGGCAACGAGCGTCTGCCCGCGGCGACCCGTCTGCCACACCGCAGCGGCGGCGAGTTCGGCGCGCACTTCGGCGTCGAGCGCGGCGAACGCCGGACAGCGGCTCAAGTTTTGGACGGCGGAGCTGCGATCGAGCGGTTCCCCGGGACGGTGCGTGAGCCGCAGGTGCCAGACGCGGCTGGCGATGCGGCGCGTCTCGACGACGAAACGATCGGGGCGGTCCTGCGTGATGCGTGACGAGAGCGCTCGCGGTTCGTTCTCGGTAATGAGGGTAACCGAGGCGCCCGAGGGAAGACGGTCTAGGGCTTTGCGGATGAGTTCGGGACGTTCCCAGACCGGGAGGCCGCGCAGGTCGATTTCGGCTGGCTGTACCACCCTCGTCACGTTCTCGGCGGGCCGAGCGCTCTACTCCCTTAGAATGGTCAATCCGAGAGGAGTCAGCATGGTACGGTCTTTGGTTCTGCGGTTTTTCGGCGGCGTCTCGCTTGCATGCATGTCGTTGCTCGCACTCCCGAGCGCGGTTTCCGCCCAGGCGACGGACCTGCATTTCAAGACGGCGATAACCGAGGTCTACGGATCTGAGTATCCGCTCACCGGGCGGCTCGACCTCGAGATATTTCCGACCGGCACCCTGCGCGGCTACTACCACACGTCGTTCTACAAGCTCTACATTCCGGTCGCCGGGGGGCGCGACGGCAACTACATCTGGTTCGACATCGGTCCGTCGAGCGTAGACCTCGGCCTCGGCGCCGGCCCGCAGGGGAAGTTGCACGTCGTCGCCACGATGAACAACGACGGCTCCTTCAAGGGTCAGGTCTATCCGGAGACGGCGGCCGTGCTCTCCGGCCTCTCGATGCAGTACCAGTTCCCGAGTCCGTCGCCCGCGACGCCGACGCAGACCTCGGATAACCTCACCGATCAGTACATCTTCCTCGCGACGCCGACGACCGACGTCGAGCCGACGCCGTCGCCCTAGGAACCGCTAACTCTTTAAACTCTTCCAGACGCGCTGCGGCTCCGGCGGCAGCGCGTCCATGTGTTTGAGGAAGAGCGTCACCTGCCAGATCTGCCTCTCGTCGAGCGTCTTTCCGAACGACGGCATCCCGGTTAACCGGATGCCGTGTTCGATCTTCCAGTAGGTTATGCCGTCGGGATCGTCTTCGACGCCGTCCTTCGCGAGCTGCGGCGGATGCTGGTAGAGCCCGCGCGCGATCTTCGAAGGCTGTGCGCCGGCGCCGCCGTGACAGACCGCGCAGTTCTCGCCGTAGAGGCGAATGCCGGCGACGAGGTTCTCGTCGCTGAGCGGAAGCGGGTTGTCGCCCTTTTGCGCCTCGCGATCGAGCGTTGCGCGCAGCGATGCGCGCGCCATCCAGCGCTCGAGTTTGGACGGCCGAGCGTCGGCGTTCGCGGGCATGATCCCCGCTTCGATGCCGACGTACGCGCAGAGCGCGAGCGCGACGAGCGCTGCAACCGCGCCGAGAACAAATCCACGTGCCATGCCTTACGCTTCGACGTGCTCGGGACGAAAGCCCAGACCGACGAGATGTCCCGGAATGCGCGGCAAGAACGGCAGGAATCGGACGAGCGCCGGCAAGCGGTGAAGGAGCGGCGCGCGTCCGTCGGCGAGCACTCGCCCGATGATCCGGCTCTGAATGAAGAGCTGCAGCGCCTGCGTCTTTCGAGCGGCCGATTCCCGGCGGCGCTGCACGCCTTGTAGATCGCGCACGGTCACCGCGCCTTCGCGCAGGCGCGGCGCGAGCAGGTTCGCCGCGGCGACCGCGTCTTGAACTGCGAGGTTGATGCCGACGCCGCCGATCGGCGACATCGCATGCGCCGCGTCGCCGATGCAGAGCAGCCCGTCGCGATACCAGCGCCGCAGACGGTTGACGCGCACGGTCAGCAATTTTACCTCGTCCCAACTCGCAATTTCGTTGACGCGCTCGTGCAGGAACGGCACGATCTCGCTCACCTGCCGCCGGAACTCGATCAATCCCGCCGTCTGCAACTCGGCGAACGTGCCCTTCGGGATGACGTAGGCGCACTGCCAATACGCGCCGCGATCTATGAGCGCCATGATCCGGCCGGCGCGGATGTATCCGAAGGTCTCGTGCGGATCGTCGGCGTGCTTCGTGAGGCGCAGCCAGAGGACGTCCATCGGCGCGCCCAACTCGACGACGTCGAGCCCCGCGTCGCGGCGCAGCACCGATTCGCGCCCATCGGCGGCGATCGTCAACGGCGCGCGAATCTCGAGCGGACCGTCGGGCGTCTGCGCGCGCACGCCCGCGACGCGGTCGCCATCGAAAAGCAATCCTTCCGCGCGGGCCTGCATGCGCAAATCGAAGCAGGCAAAGCGCTTCGACTCTTCGGCGAGAAAGTTCAGAAATTCCCACTGCGGCATGAACGCGACGAACTTGCAGCGCGTCGGAAGGTGCGAGAAGTCGGCGACGGTGATGAGCGCGTCACCAAGATTGCCGGCGAGCGTCGTCACCTCTTGGTGCGGCCGCGCGAGGAACCTTTCAAGCAGCCCCAGTTCGGCCATCACTTCCAGCGTCGACGGATGGATCGTGTCGCCGCGAAAATCGCGCAAGAAGTCGGCATGCTTTTCGAGCAGGACGGTTCGCACGCCGGCGCGAGCGAGAAGCATTCCCGCCATCATACCGGCCGGACCGCCGCCGACGATGCAGCAGCCGGCGCGAATCTCGTTCACGAGAAGGTTCGCGCGTAGAATCGGTAGCGAGCGAACTCGGCCTCGCGCTGATTGACGCGAGCCTCGCACGCCACGCCGATCTCCTCGACGAAGTTCTCCAGCGACTTCTCGGCGACGCGGGGCAGCATCGCAGCATCGAGCAGTCTCCCGAAGAAGTGCATCGGCAGCTCGTACTCGCCGCGCAGGGAGAGCGTGCATTCGCCGAGCCCGCGCTCGCCGACGGCGATCGTTCCCTTGAAGCCGGGAAACGCGGCGGGTAGATTCGACGAGGTAAACGCGATGCCGAATTCGTGGGCACGCTCGCCCTTCGCGACCGTTAACTTGATGGGAACGGCAACGTAACCCACGTCGGGGAAGTGCAGCTCGCCGAGGCCGACGTGCAGCGCGAATCCGCGCCACGGCCCCTCTTGAGCGGCGATCGCGCCGAGCAGGCTGCCGAGCGCCTCGGCCGCGGGGCCGGGTGGTATGCGCAACGTTCTGGAGATCTCTACGCTGGCCATTCGCTACTTTCCGACGCTGATCGTCGCGCCCGACAGGACGTTCGCATCGAGGCCCTTCTTGAGGATCTTCGTCGCCGATCCGCCGGACGGGTACTTCCAGAAGCCGACCTCCGACGGATTGGAACCGCTCTCTGCAAACGGGACGATGACGCTCGCGCCGTCGATCCATGCCTGCCCGCCCCACGTTCCGCTGCCGCTGAGTCTCGTCGTGCCTTTGAGCTTCGCCGTCGAGCCGGAAACCTTGAACTGGTAGATGACCGGCTGATCGAGATCCTCGACCGCCACGTAGGCTCCGTCCCACTGCACCTGCCCGGCGTTGTGGATCGCTTGCGAGACGGAGAGCTCGTTGAAGCCGGTCTTTCCGTGCGCGAATTCCGTGAGCGCGAAGTCGTTGCTCAGGTTCGTGCCGTCGGCGAAGAGATCGCCCTTCGCGTCGTAGCCGCAGAACGAGAGGTAGACGCCTGGCTGATCGTACGACGCCGGCGTCCCCCGCTCGTCTTTGAAGATCGCGACGGGCCCGTCGCTGCAGTCGGCGCAGATATACGATACGGCGAGGTCGTTGGTCTTTGGATCGACGGCGCAGCCTTCGGCGACGAGCGCGCCACTCGGCAGATCGAGCGTAGCGACCGGCGTCGTGCCGCCGTGCGCGAACTCGTAGACGACGGCCGCGCCGCTGCTCGCGCTCGGCATAAAGACGTTGCCTTTTGCGTCGGAGCAGAGACCAACGCCGGCCTGCGAGATGCTTGCGACGACCTTGCCCTTTGGATACGAAAGCACGCACGTTCCGCCGCAGCCGCCGGTGACGTAGAGCAGGTCGCCATGCGGGATCGCGCTTTGGCGCGCGACTTGCGGCGACCCGAGCGGGGCGACGCCGCCGGCGCAACCGGCGAGGATGGCGCCTGCCGCGCAGACGCTTAAGGCATAGCGGCACAGCGGCATGGCGATCATAATTTTGATGGCTTCGGCGAGGCTCGGACGTTCTCCGCACTCCGCTCTCGCGCTCCGCTCGGCCGCCGACGAGCGACAGGGAATTGGCATGCCTATCGGCAATCTTAGGCGCACCTAAATGAAGCCTCTCCCCGTTCGGCTCGCCTACGCCGCCGGACTTGCGCTGCTCGTCCTCGGCGCGTCCGCCGGCCGCGCGTTCGCCGATGCCGACGACGCCGCGGCCCGAGCCAGTTCGACGACCGCCGGCCTGCAGCCGATCCGCGGCGCGATTCCGGTCGCGACGCCGGCGCCCGGCGAGTCGCGCGTCTTCCAGCGTCCCGACGGCGCCTATCAAGCGATCCCAAGCGTGCGCGGGCGCACGAAAATCTTTCACATCGTCGAGCGCGCGGCACCGTGGACGCTCGTGCCCGGCCTGACGGTGATGGCGAACACGTACAACGGCGTCGTCCCCGGACCGGCGCTCGTCGTAAACCAGGGCGACACGCTCGAACTCGATTACACGAACGACGAAGCGATGCCGGACTCGATTCACATGCACGGCATCCACGACATCCCGGTGACGATGGACGGCGTAGGCGGCATCTCGCAGCCGCTCGTCCAGAACGGCCAACACTTCGTCTATCGCTTCGTCGCCAATCAGCCCGGCACGTTCATCTATCACACGCACGACGACGAGGCGATGCTCGACTCCGGCCTCTACGGCGCGATCGTCGTCTTGCCGTCGCAGCCGGCGGCGAACGAGCGCGGCTTGAGCCGCGATTTTCTCGAGATGATCTCGTCGTGGCAGATTCAGAGCGCGACCGAGAACCACTTCACGCTCAACGGCAAGGAGTATCCGGCGACGCGCGTGCTCGACGTAAAGGCGGGCGAGCGCTTTCGCATCCGCTGGATCAACATCTCCGGCGAAGAGTTTCACACCATGCACACGCACGGGCACTACCAGCAGATCATCGCGCGCGACGCGGCCCCGGTGGAGTATCGCGACGTCGAGGATACGGTGCTCGTGGCGCCCGGCCAGCGGGTCGACGTCGTCGTCAAAGCCGATGCGAAGCCGGGCACGTGGCTGATCCACTGCCACGTGCTGGATCATATCGAAGATGCGAACGGCATGCCGGCCGGGCTCATCACGGCGATCCACTACATCGGCACGCCGAACACGCTGACGTCCATGTATCGCGCGATGCAGCCGGCAGCGACGACCACGTCGCGCGCGCTCGGCTTCTGGCAGACGGTGCTGCTCGGCGCGATCGCGGGCTTCACGATCTTCCTCGGCCTGCCGATCGCGCGGGCGCGCCGGCTCTCGCCGCACGCGATCGCGCTGCTCAACGCGCTCGCGATCGGCATCCTGCTCTATCTCGTCGTCGAGATAGCGCAGAACGCGATCGCGCCGATCGCGCAGGCCTTGACCGCGTGGCACGCCGGGGCGGGCGCATTCCCGTTCGCAATGATTCTCGTCTTTGTTTTGGGGCTCGCAATCGGGTTGGTCGGTCTCGGCAGCGCGGCGACGGCGTTCACGCGCAAGGCGGCGCAACATGCCGAGAACCCGGTCGTGCTCGCGGCGCTGATCGCGGTGGGCATCGGCGCGCACAACTTCGGCGAGGGTTTGGCGATCGGGGCGTCGGCTGCCGCGGGCGCGACGGCCGTCGCGCTGGCGCTCATCGTCGGCTTCGGTTTGCACAACGCGACGGAAGGCTTCGGCGTCGCGGCGCCGCTGGTCGGACGCGTCGTCCCGAGCTGGGCGCAGATCGGCTTGGCCGGACTGATCGCGGGCGGACCGACCTTCCTCGGCACGATTATCGGTTACAGCTTCTACTCGCCGACGCTCTCGGTGTTCTTCCTCGCGATCGCCGTCGGCGCGCTCGTCTTCGTGATCGGCGAGCTCTGGAGCGTGCTGCGGCGCACCGGCCTCACCGCGTTCGTCACCGCGACGATGTGCGCGGGCTTCCTGCTGGCGCTCGCGACCGAGCTCTTCCTCGACATCAACGGAGGCTGAAGAGCGCCGAAGCAGTGGCAAGGCTCGTACCGTTGCCGTGCGTCCTGGCAACGTTCGCGTTCGCCGCGACCGCCGCGCCGGTCGTCGGCCAAGAGCTCGAGCCGCGATCGTATTCGGCTTCGCCGGTCGATTCAAACTTTGCGATCGGTGCCGTATCGAACTCGACGGGGACGGTGCCGCTCGATCCGTCGCTGCCGCTCAGCGACGTGCGCCCGGCGATCACGACCGCCGCCCTGAGCTTTACGCACACGTTCCGTCTCGGAAATCGCACGGCAAACTGGGCCGTTAGCGTTCCCTACCTCGGCGGCCACGTCAGCGCGGTCTTCTCGGGGCAGCCCGAAGCGTTCTCGCGCTACGGATTCGCGGATTTCCGAGGTCGTTTGGGCGTCAATCTCCTCGGTCGAGCGATGACGCCGGCGGAGTTTGCACGGCGCAAACCGAGCACGACGCTTGGGGTCAGCGTCACCGTTATCATGCCGACGGGCACGTACGACCGGACCTCGCTCATCAACGTCGGCTCGAACCGCTGGACGTTCAAGCCGGAGGTCGGCGTGGAGCAGCCCATGGGCAAGTGGTTCACCGACCTCTCCGCCGGCGTGTGGATCTTCGGCGAGAACACCGACTACTTCGGCGGCCGGGTGCTCCGGCAAGCGGCGCTCGACATCTTCCAATTTCACGTCGGGTATGTCTTTCGTCAGAACCAGTGGCTCGCGCTCGACGGGAACTACTATTCGGGAGGCGCCACCAGCGCCGGAGGAGCCACGCCGATCGATTCGCTCGACAACTCGCGCTATGGACTGACCTTTTCGCAACCGGTCGGATCGGGCTTATCGGCGAAAGTTTCCTGGTCGCGCTGGCTGAGCGGCAGATTCGGACAGAAGTTCTCCACGCTTGGCGCCGCCCTTCAATATCTTTGGTTCAACGGAGACTGAAACGGTAGGAGCCCCTTGGCGGCTCGCTCGCAGAGGCCTATACTGTTGGGCAACGCCGCTCTCTCGGAGGTCTTCTATGAGATCCATCGCCGCCGCATTGCTCGTCACGGTTCCCGCCCTCGCCGCCTGCAGCCAACCAACGGCCAGCGTTCCGTCCCTGGCGTCGTTCGGCAATGGGGCTCTTAGCGAGGGAGTTCCAGCCAAGAAATCTGCCGCGCGGGCCTATTGGACGCTCTTCTACGCCGGAGCCGATCCGCAGGTCGAGATTGCGAAATTGCCGCTGAAGCCCTCATCGAAAGTCACCGACGTTGACGGCACTGCGGGAAACGAGCTCGTCTGCGCAAACGCAATTCGATTCGTCGGCGACAAGGTTTGGATCATGAACCTGTCTCCATGTCACGGATCGGGGTCGAGCATCGTCCAGGTCTACGCGCTTCCGCTCAAGACGACGAGCAAGCCGCAGAACGCGTTCACTCTATCGGGGCCGATGGACGCCGACCACATGACCTTCGACGCCTCGGGAGACTTATGGGTCTCGTCGTATGGGAACAACGCGGTCTACGAGTACACCGGTCCGTTCACGACGAGCGGAACGCTGGAGCCTGCAACGACGCTGACGACGGACATCGACACGCCGCAGGGGCTCGGCTTCGACTCGAAGGGGAATCTCTACGTCGCGAACGCGGGCTCGAGCGGCAGCCAGGCCATTGCGGTCTTCAAAGCCCCGATCGCAAACCGCAAGCCCTACTTCCTGAAGGGCGTCTCGGGACCGGCCGGGCTAACCTTCGACGCCTCGGGCGACCTCTTCGTCTCTTCCAACGCAACGGTCGGAGCGATCGCCGAGTATGTGAGCAACGATCTCAAGTCCGGCGACAAGCCGACGGTCGTCGACAAAACGGGAATCGCAGCCAATCCATATGGGTCCGACCTGAGCTTCGATGCTGCCGGCAACCTCTACGATGCCGATTGCGGCGGCACGCCCGGCATCTACTCGTACCCCACCGCGACCAAGAAGTTTGCGTCGAATCTCTCACCGTCGTTCTTCACCGACGGCAGCGTTACGTCGATCGGGTGCGTCTGGGGGATAGCGCTTCACTAGGGTTTGCCGCGGCCGTCGTGCCGCAGGTCACTCGGAGCGGCCGTCGCGAAGGCGAGCCGACCATTCTCTACTGAAACGGACGGTGGAAGCAGATGCCCCTGCACAGGCGAGTACACCCGAGCGATTCCGGCACGACCGACGTCTACGCGACCCGGGCTATGGACGCGACGATCCCCAAACATCGCGTGCCCGAAGAGGGCTTACGCCCGGATGTAGCGCTGCAGCTGGTCGTTGACGAACTGATGCTCGACGGCAACGCTCGGCAAAACCTCGCTACGTTTTGCCAGACGTGGTTCGACGACGGGATCCACAAGCTCATGGATCTCAGCCTCGACAAGAACATGATCGACAAAGACGAGTACCCGGCGACGGCTGAGATTGAAAGCCGCTGCGTGCACTTGCTGGCGCATCTCTGGAACTCGCCGGCGGCCGGAACGACGATCGGATGCTCGACGACCGGCTCGAGCGAGGCCGCGATGCTCGGCGGCCTCGCCCTCAAATGGAAATGGCGCGAGCGTCGCGCCAGGCTGGGCAAGTCCACCGACAAGCCGAACATGATCACCGGTCCCGTGCAGGTCTGTTGGCACAAGTTCGCGCGCTACTTCGACGTCGAGCTGCGGGAGGTTCCGCTGGAGCGCGATCGCCTGATCATGACGCCGGACGAAGTCGTCAAGCGCGTCGACGAAAACACGATCGGCGTCGTGCCGACCTTCGGCGTCACCTTCACCGGTCATTACGAACCGGTGGCGCAAATTTCCGAGGCGCTCGACGCACTCGAACGGAAGACCGGGCTCGACATCCCGATCCACGTGGACGCTGCCTCCGGCGGATTCATCGCGCCGTTCGTCGAGCCGGAGATCCTATGGGATTTTCGCTTGCCGCGCGTGCGTTCGATCAACGCATCGGGGCATAAATTCGGACTCGCGCCCCTGGGCGTCGGGTGGGTGATTTGGCGCGAAGCGAGCGACCTGCCCGAAGGGCTCGTCTTCCACGTCAACTACCTCGGCGGCGACATGCCGACGTTCGCACTGAACTTCTCTCGGCCGGGCGGGCAGGTCATCTGCCAATACTACTTGATGCTGCGCCTCGGCATGGAAGGCTACCGGCGCATCCATCAAAACTGTTACGACATCGCACAGCGTGTGGCTCGCCGGATTGCCGCGTTCGGCCCGTTCGACGTGCTCTTCGACGGCGCCAGCCGCAACGGAATCCCGGCGGTATCCTGGACGATGCGCGAAGCTGCGGGATATTCGCTCTTCGATCTCTCCGATCGACTGCGTGCGCGCGGCTGGCAGGTCGCGGCGTACACGATGATCCCCAACATCGCCGACATGGCCGTGATGCGCGTGCTGATTCGACACGGCTTTAGCCTCGACTCCGCCGACGCGCTGCTCGAAGACGTGCGCCGGTCTTTGGAGTACTTCAAGACGCATCCCCAATCCAACCCGATGACCGCCGAAGAAGGCGCCTCGCACGATCACCACGCACGCGTTACGGCATAGTTCAGGATGGGCGCCTCACTCTCTGGAGGAGAGGGTGGGATTCGAACCCACGGAACGTTCGTCACGTTCAGCGGTTTTCAAGACCGCCGCATTCAACCGCTCTGCCACCTCTCCGCAGCTTATTCTACAGGGGTTTCCACATTAAGGGCCACCGATAAAATGCCTTTGGGCCACAGACTTCGTTACGGCGGTATGCATCGCAAGTGGTGGCGTAGAGCCTAGCAATGGACGCCGCGCGACGGCGTAAAGCGCCGGCTCCCGGCAACCACGCACGCCGGGGGTTATCCGATCAGCAGCCGGACGGCGGGGTACTCCAGGAAAAGCAGAACGTCGAGAGTCTCGAACATATTGGTCCGCGCTTTGATCTCCGCGCCCCGGTATTCCGGCGGCAAATTCGTCCCGCTCGCATCGTGTCGTCGGCGCTCGCACTTTTCGGATAGTGCCGAGGCTCCTGCGCCTCTATTATCCACTCACAAAGCGGTCGAGCGGCTTGCTATAGTGAGCGCACAGTCGCGTCCGAGCAACGCGAGTGATTGTTTGTGCGCGTGCGTGGCGCCCATCGCCTCTTTGGCAGGTCAGATTCGCCGGCGGACCGAAATCTTCGAAACCGAATATTGGGCGGTTGTGCGTCGGCACGAGCTTTTTTTTGCACATGCTAGGGAGGCCACGAGAAAAACTCCATGCCTGAATCGAAGTCATCTTTCAGCGTCAAGCGCAGCGCGGCTCTCGTTCTTGCCGCCGCTTTTTTTGGGTGCTTGACATTCGTCGGTGCGCCCAGCTCCGCGCAGACGCCGCCGGCATCCGCAACGGCGAAAGCCGCAACCGATTTATACGTGTACGGTTATTCTCTCGTCACGATGGAGTTCACGCGGCGCTCGTTTACGAACGTTGAGACCGCGTCGCCTACGAATGCGCCGATGGGCCAGTTTGCGAATATGCAAAACTACCCCGCGGTCGACGATCATCGCGTTACCGCGCCCAATGCCGACACGCTCTATTCGACCGCGTGGATCGACGTCACAAAGGAACCCTACGTCTTCAGCATCCCGGACATGAACGGTCGGTACTTCTTGATGCCGATGCTCGACGGGTTCACGAACGTCTTTCAGGTCCCCGGAAGCCGCACGACCGGCACCGGCGCGCAGAAGTATCTGATCACCGGACCCGGCTGGAACGGCACCGTCCCGCAGGGCGTAACGCAGTACAAATCGCAGACGGGGCTCGTGTGGATCTTAGGGCGCATCTATTGCACCGGTACGCCGGAAGACTACGCGGCGGTGCACGCACTGCAGGCGCAGCTCTCGCTCGTGCCGCTGAGCGCGTATGGAAGGCCGTATACACCCCCCGCGGGAACGGTCGATCCGAGTTTCAACCAAAGCGGCAGCGTGCGCGACCAAGTTGAAGCGCTGACGCCCGAGCAGTACTTCAGCTTGCTCGGCGATCTGCTCAAAACCAATCCGCCCGAAATGCCGCAGGACGCGGCGATCGTCGCCGAGATGAAGCAGCTCGGACTGACGCCGGGCGAGAGCTGGAACGTGGGCGCACTTTCGGCCGACGCGCAAGCCGCCATCGCCGCCGCCAAGCCCGCGGCGGTCGCGCAGATCAAGGCTTTTGCGACGCATGGAGGCCTCGAAATGGTCAATGGCTGGGGCATCTTGCGGAAGACGGGTCTCTACGGCGACGACTATCTGGATCGCGCGTTCGTCACGGCGGTCGGCCTGGGCGCAAATCGCCCGGAAGATGCGATCTATCCGTTCACCCAAGCGTCCTTCGACGGCGCGAAGACGTACGTCATCACGTTCGCAAAAGGCCAGCAGCCGCCGGTAAAAGGCTTCTGGTCGATTACGATGTACGATCCGCAGTACTTCTTCGTGCCGAACGCGCTTAACAAGCAGAGCATCAGCCCGCGCCAGAACTTCGCCACCGAACCGGACGGCTCGGTCGTGCTGTATTTCTCGAACAAACAGCCGGCGGGCGTTCCCGCCTCGAACTGGTTGCCCGCACCGCCGGGCAAGTTCTTGCTCATGATGCGCAACTATTGGCCGGATCCCACGCCGCCCTCGCTGCTGGACGGCACCTGGAAGCCGCCGGTCGTTCAAGAGAAAGGCTCGTAGAACTTCAGCGGCACCACGCGAGGCCCGGTCTAAAAAGGCCGGGCCTCGCCGCGAGGGGAGGAGCCGGAGCGCGTTTGCGCCGGCAGCTCTCCGTAGACGGCACGATACTCGGCAGAGAATCTCCCAAGGTGAGAAAAGCCGTGATCCAACGCGATTTCTGTGATGGAAGCGGCGCGCCCAGACGCGAGAAGGTCGCGGCGAACGTCGGCCAATCTCAATAACCGCAAGTATTGCATCGGTGTGAGGCCGTACAACTCGCAAAAGCCTTGAAAAAGCGTTCGTTTCGGAACTCCAGCGTACGCACACAGTTGGGCGATATTGAGCTCCTGATCTCGAGCATGCCGAATAATTTCCATCGCTTTTCGGGCGGCGGCAAAACGCCGAATCCCATTACGTTGCGCCGCCGTCTCATACGAAATCTCCGCAAGAAGGGCTGCGAGATCTCGGGCGAACCTGTCTGGGGTGCGGCGTAAGATGTTCGGGTCGCGTCGAGCTCGCTGCATGAGACTCTCGGCGAAGCGAATGGCGTTGCGATGCGTTTCATCGTCACTCAGTTTCAATACCGCTCCGGGGCCAGAGCGCGCTGCGGTCAACATCTCGGGTAAAGTGCTCTCAGCGAGAGGCCGGTCCAAAACAATGGTTACGTGCCTTGTTGCCGCTTCGAGCCGATATTCAAATTCACGCTCGCCGTTCGATAGAATGACTCCCCGCGGTTCCACAGCCCGGCCCCCGCATACGCCGAGGTGCGTTTCGGGATAAGGGATGACGATCGTGAGAGCTCCGGGCGGCGTTATGCCATGAATGCCATAACCCGCACCATATTGGATGATGCCGAGTTGCGCGTGTAGCGAATGCGCCAATAGAAACCGCGCCGTAAAGTTTCGATGATCGCGCACCGCGTAATCGTGGTTCCACGCCTTCGCAAAGTCTCGAAGGCGGTCGAGGTCCGATTCGCACTGGTCGATGACGAGCCCGGCGGGGAAGAGCGCGTCGCTCATGAGCGGGAGACCGTTCGCCCGCTTGGGCACGGGCCCTTCCCTCGTCAAGTCTCTCTCAGACGACCATTATCGCGGACGAGCGTACTGCGCTTATTAAACCGTTCCGCGATTTTTGGTTTTTTGGCAGGGCGGCGTTTCTTGCTGGAATGGGCTCAAACCCGAATCACTTTGCAAAGACGGAGTCGGGAACGCCCTCGACTCGTACGAATCCTTCGGAATCCGCACCTACAGCTCACGACAAAGAGCATCGTCAAAGAATCCGCCGAAATAATCGCGTTAGGGGCGACCCGCCGCATGACGGGGCGTGCTTCTCAAGAAGCGGCTATAGAAAGGAGTTCCAAACGTGCGATTAAGCCTTCTCGGGGCTAGCGCCGCGCTCGCCGCAGACCTCGTACTTTCAGCGTGCAACAGCAATACCGGCGTGCTGGCGAATACGCCGTCGTCTTCGGGCCCGCAAGCCCTGATGGCGGTTCATCGCCATAAAGGCGCTCTCGCCGGCGCGGCCGCTGCACAGACAGGCTATGTCGGCATTCTGGGGGGAGGGCCGGTTTACAAACACGTCCCGAAAAATATCAGGGAACTCGAGAATTCAGGGTTCAATGAACTGATCGTCTGGAGCGTCGAGGTCGGCAGCACGGGCGATTTGAATCTGAACGGCGAATTTCCGCTGACGTCGGATGGCGAGTATATCGGGAATCAAACATACCCCGATTTCCCCGCCGATCTGAAGAAGATCAAGCGGGGCACGGTCACGCGCGTCACGCTCAGCATCGGGTCGTCCAACTACGGCGATTGGGAGAATATCGAATCGCTGATCGAATCGCAGGGAACCGGACCGGACAGCATTCTCTACCAGGATTTCGCCGCGCTGAAGGCGGCGCTGCCGCTCGACGCAATCGATTTCGATGAGGAGAACGGCTACGACGAATCTTCAACGATCGAATTCGCAGTGATGCTGGGGAAGCTTGGCTACGAGGTCACCATGGATCCCTATACCGATTCCGGTTTCTGGACGGATGTCGTGTCGAAAATCAACAAGAAGCGAGTCGGCACGGTGGATGCCATTCATTTGCAAACGTATGCCGGGGGGGCAGGCAACAGTCCCTGCTCGGGCTGGAATTTCGGCGGCGTTCCGGTTTACCCGGGCGTATCGGACCAACGCTCGGCCCCGCCCGATCTGACACCGGCCGAGGTAAAGACGGCGATGAAGAACTGGCACATGCAATGCGGCATCACCGGCGGCTGGCTGTGGATTTTCGATCAGATCGCGGGCACCAACCTGGTGCGGAAATACGCCCACGCGATCACCAGCGGCGTCGGCGGAGCGGCACGGTAGTGGCGTTGCGGACCGGCGATTTCTGAGTGAGGCGGCGTGCGGCTTGATTGTGCCTGAGCGTAATCTACAAAGCGGAATGCTTCGTCGCGATCATCGCGCGTTACTTGCGGCGAGTCTCGGCACCCTTTCTCGCGCTCTCTTCGCGATGTGGCTGCGGGTGAACGCCAAGCTCGTGCCAGGACGTCTCTGAGAGGTCGACGGTGTAATACTTTGCCGCCTTCTCGATGTTCGCGAAGGCCAAAGCGCGATCGTCGCTGGAAACCCCTATACCTTGATCAAAGCGCGCGACCGCGTTGCGCACGTGTTGCGCATCGGTCAGCGGCTCTTTACGCTGCTTTGGGAAGGCAAAAACGGTGCCGGGCAAGTCGCTTTCCATGGTCAGTGTGCCGTGTTTCTCGTGCGGCATCCAGGTCGCTTTCATTGCTGTTCCCCCTCTTTCCAACCGTATCGTCGAGGCCGCGGCGTAGCCCGCGGCCTCGACGATCTTCTCGACTTCCGGAGTTCTTCTTAGGCCAAGACCTTCGAACTCTCACGCACGGAGCGCAGGCGGAGGCTGAAGGCGACTTGTACGAACCCAAAAAGCAGCGCATAGCACCCAATAACGTATGCTTCCGCCAACGCGCCTTGTTGCGGACTGCGCATGACCCAAACTCCAAAAGCGACCGAGATCACGCCGCTCAGAATGTAGAACCACTCGTTATTTATGAAATCGCGAAGCTGAATGCCCGCGGTGATTTCCAAAATGCCGGTCAAGATCGCCCAGCCGGCCAAGACGTAGATGAAGACCTCGGTGCTGCTCATCGGGGCGAACCAGATTACGAGCGCGGCAGCGATTCCGACCAGACCCTCCAAGAGCGCTGCCCACCAACGATCTCCGGCCGCGCCGGTTAGCGCGGCGGCGAAGGCCGTGCAACCTGCGACGAAGGCGAAAAAGCCGATAACGTAGACGACGGCGAGTAGCGTCGTTTCGGGCGCTAAGAAAGCGTACACGCCCACGAGGATCGCTACGATCCCTCTGATCAAGAAAAGCCACCAGTTATTGATAAGCGTCTGAATCATTTTCTTAACCTTTTGCGCGTTGCACGGCGACCGCATCGGTAAGCTTGTTGAGAGCGGTCTTCGCGGCCGCATCCATTTCCAGAGTCTTGGCCTTCAGGTCGGCGCCGCGCGCCTTTATTGCGGCTGAGCCTTTTGCCGCGGTCTCCGCAAACTGCGCCACCGCTTCCGCGAGCCGCTTCTTGCGCTCCGCATCGTGCTCGGCCGCGGTCTCAGCGAGCTTCGTCTGGATCTGTTGAGCCGCCAGCGTGGCTTTTTCAAGCCCGGCCTTGGCTTGCGCCTCGTCGGCACCAAACGCTGCTTGAATCGACTTGCTGAGCGATTGTGCCTGCTCGCGCAGTTGATCGAGCGTTTTCTCTTGCGTGGCTTGAGTCATTTTTCTGCTTCCTTCGTACGAGACGATTGCGAACTGGTAAGGGCCACGTCGTCATCCACCCTGCGTTATGCTTCTGTTGAAGTGCGGTGTTACTCGTGGCCCCTCAAACGCAGGATAACAAACGGCAAGCGCTCTTGGGAGTGAGTGAGAGTTCCCGGGTGCCAGGCTCACTTGAGGCGATGGCAGATCGCGGCTACGATCGTGCAACTAACCTAACGATAGTGAGGCACGACATGGCTGGACTACTGGTTTTCAAATCCTTGGCGGACGCGGTGCGTGCGGGATTTCACGTCTACGATAAGACCGCTCAAGGATATATCGTACGCACCCGCACGCAGGCCGGTTGGGAGTTGGCCGTCGTTGAGCACCAATAGCCGTCTCACTGCGGCGGCGGCCTCGCGGTGATGCCGGAAGCCGCGCAGCCGTAACGTGATCTGGTAGTTTATCTCTCAGGCACGCTGCGTTTCGTGGACGCATTCGAAGACGTCGTCATGCCCTGCTTTGGGCGTGCACTGTACTTCGACGTGGCGTGAGACGTGATGATCGTGCAGACAGGCCGTCTCCCCACAGATTTCGCCTTGATCGGCAGGCTTGCACTGGGGACTCTTATGCTCGTGGCGTTCGGTCTGAGAAGTCATTCTAACTCATACTCCTTTGGGTCAAGTGTGGCGAATTATAGCGACTCGACGTATTTTGCGACCGCTTCAACCTCGCTGCGGCTGAGAGGATCTGGATAGAGCTTCGGCATCGGCGGCGCAGGGCTTTCTATCCACGCGATCGTCTGCGCCAAACTCTTGCGTTGATGCTCGCCCTTCAGCGGCGGAGCGGTACCCCCGGCGCCGCCGGCGCCGTGACAGACCGCGCAATTTGCCGCGAAGATCGCCGCTCCGGATTGCGCCGCGGTCGCCGGCCGATATCGCGCGTCGACGACGATCGGGTTCGCAGCGTCGAGCGCAAAGACGGTGACGGTGGGAGAGCCCGAACCGCCGAAAAACCGCGAAAGGCTGCCGCTCGGCACGGCGACGTACTGTTTGCCTGCGACGGCGTAGGAAACGATGCCGCCCGCGATCGAGCCCGGCAGCTTCCACGACGCGAGCTGCGATCCGTCCTCACTGCGTAACGCATAGAGATTACCGAGCATATCGGCCGCAAAGACGACTCCGCCTGCGGTGGATGTCACGCCGGCGATGTTCGGCGCGGGCAAACGCTTGCGCCATTTGATCGCGCCAGTCGTCTCATCGAGGGCGCTCAACCATCCAACGGGCTTTCCGCCGGCTTTGAACTCGCCCCCGTAGAAGCTAACGCCGACGACATCCCTTACGCCACCGAGCGTGTAGGTGCCGCACAGATCGTTCGATCCGACGAACAGCAAGTTGCGCCCGGAATCGACCGACGGCCCGAACCATTCGGTGCCGCCGAGCGGACCGGGACACGTATAAACCCCCGCAGTCGTCGGCGCAACGGTATTGTTTTTCAAGGTCGAGATCGCGGTCTTCACGCGAAGCGCGTGGGTTCGCCGGTCGACGAGATGAACGTAGCCATCCTTTCCGGCCGCCGCCATCATCGGCACGCCGTTTGCATCGTTATAGAGTGCGGGCGGCGCACCCAAATCGTAGTCATGCGAGTCGTGCGCGACGAGCTGATACCACCATCGGAGCTTTCCCGTTTTTGCGTCTAGCACCACGGCGGAATCTGTGAACAGGTTCGCTCCGGGGCGAACGCCGGGAGCCCAATCAGGCGCCGGATTGCCGACCGGCACGAACAGCTCGCCGGTGGCAGGATCAAGCGTGTACGACGTCCACATTCCGCCACCGCCGGTTCCGGTCGATCGCGGGTTTCCCCAAGTTTCGGCGCCGACGGCCTTACCCTCTGGGACCGTGTAGAAGAGCCACTTGCGCTTCCCGGTAGCGGCGTCGTACGCCATCATCTTGCCGCGAACACCCCAATCGCTGCCCGCCGCGCCGATAAAGACGAGGCCGTTCCAAGCCAGCGGCGCCGAACTCAAGAACTGGCCGACTTTCGGATCGACGGCTTTGATCTTCCACAGCACGCGCCCATCGTTTGCATTCATCGCGATGAGCCGGCCGTCGCCGGTGCCGCGAAAGATGCGACCGTCTAAGAAGGCTGCGCCGCGATTTGCTCCGTAGACGTACGTCTCTTCCGGAACGTAGGCGGTGACCCACTTCTTCGTGCAAGTCGCGGCGTCGAACGCGCCCGTCGTACGCGAGGTCGTTACGTAGAGGGTTCCGCCGATTACGAGCGGCGCCGTTTGAAATACCCCGTCGTCACCCAGCAGAATCCGGCATGAAGGATTGAGGCGCGACACGTTTTGCGGAGCGATCTCCGAGAGGTCGGCGAAGCGCGTCGCGGTGTAATCGCCGTCGTAACGCGGCCAATCGGCGTCGGAGACGCTCTTAGCCTGCTGCTGGCAGCTCGTCAGTAGCAGGCTAAGAATCGAAACCATAACGATGCGCAGATGTCGCACGTTTGTCGACTAGTTTCGCTCAGATAGTTCGCAGTTTCCAGGCCATCGCCGACCACGCGACTCCGGCGAAAATGAAGTTTATCCCCACGGCAATACCGATGAACCACAAGCCCGATATTGGCCAAGACGTCCAAAGGATGACCCCCAAAGCGAGCGTGACCAGTCCACTGAGAGCGACCCATCCGTAGTGCGGAAACTGCAGCCAGAGCGCCGCGACGAACCGGTATATCCCGCCGAAAACGAACAGCACGGCGAGCAAGACCGTAAGGAACAGGGCTCCCAGTTCCGGGTGCTGGATCAGCATCCAACCGACGATAACATCGAGCGCGCCCACGAGCAACAACAGGATCACGTGCCCAGCGCCGCGCACCATGAAGGTCCCGAAAAGTTGCGCGATGCCGGCGACGATCAGAAGGACGCCGAGCACGACGACCGACACGACCGAGGCCGCTACGTCGTTCATAATGGCATAAACGCCGACGAGAATTAGCAGGATCCCGAGCGCAAGATACCATCCCCACGTCTTATGCGCCTGTTGGATCGATCCAGCGACGTCATCAGCAATTGTTCTCATATTCTGGTTCCTTTCGCCTCTATCCTAACCGCAAAGATAAACGGAATGGAGTGACTCAGACTCCCATCCCGGCGCGCCCCGACGTACAACACGTTGCGCGCTAGGACTCAGCCCGCTGCGAGAAACTGTACGAAGTTGACGCTTTCACTCCAACTAATTACGCGGTCGCCGCGGTAGCCGCCTTGCAAACCAGCACGCGCGTTGGCGTGATAGATCTCGGGGAGCGCGAGGCGGAACAACGTCAGCTCGTCGGAGGCGCTCATTTGCAGGACGGCCGCAAGGCGAGCGATGAGTCGGGGCGAGATGCGCACCGGGCGACCGCTCTCGAACCAGCGATACCAGTCGACGCTCACGCCGGCCAGCTCGGCAACCTCGTCGCGGCGGAGCCCCGGAACGCGCCGCCGAGCAGTGCAGGGCAGCCCGACATCGCTCGGCAACAGCCTCGATCGGCAGGTGGTCATGAACGAGCGAAGCTCCCGACGGCGGGTTAGGTCCAGTACCGTTGGAGCTGCCGGGTTTCGCTCCATCATCTGGATCATAAAATAAAGAAGCCCACGGAGGCGGACAGTCCGTTATCGAAGCAGCTTGGCGACATGGCACATACTTTCTTCTCTCCTCTAGCCGGCGCGCCTAAGAACTCCATGTCTCGAAAGCTATAGCGCCCGCTGGAAATGAGTTGGAAAATTTCCGGAAAAGCGCCGGAATCTGATTTCCGGATTTTTTCCGGCCGTCGCGCCATGATATAGCCGATGACTTCGCATTCTGAGTCAACTCGGATACTTGTGGTCGATGACGAGCCAGAAATTCGGGAAATGCTCGAACTCAACCTCAAGCTCCGCGGCTATGAGGTGCGCGCCGCTCCTGATGGAGTCGAAGGCCTTGCCATCGTCCGGGAGTGGCGCCCGGACTTGATCATCCTCGACGTCGTGATGCCGAAACTTGACGGCTTCACGCTGCTGCCGATGATCAGGCGCATAACCGAAGCGCCAATTATCTTGCTGACGGCAAAGAGCGGGCTGAGCGACAAGGTCAAGGGGCTCGAAGGCGGCGCCGACGACTATCTCGCGAAGCCGTTCGAGGTCGCCGAGCTTATCGCACGGGTGGAGAAAGCGCTTCGCCGGCCGTCTCTAAAGCGCCGGACGACGCTGCTATTCGCAGACCTCTCCGTCGATCTGCAGACGTACGCCGTCGTGCGAGGCAGCGTGCGGATCGACCTCACAGCGCGCGAGTTCAGCGTGCTGACGACCTTGATGCGCAGCCCGGGTCAGGTCTTCTCCCGAGAGCATCTTCTCGCAGCTGTTTGGGGAACCGACAGCGACGCAGAGCTCGGAATCGTCGATCGTACGATTTCGAATCTGCGCGCGAAAGTCGATCATGGCTTTGAAACTAAACTGATTCAGACGATACGCGGAATCGGCTACTCCGTAAGAGACTAGCGGTGTTCTCCTCATTGGTCGGCCGACTTACCCTCATGTACTTGGGAGCGACCTTCGCGCTTTTGATCATTGAAGTGATTGCCCGGGCCGCCTCACAGGTTCAGGAGTTTCGACTCTATACCGAGATTACGATCCATCCGGCGCTCATCCAGGCGGTTGAGTACATGGGTCGAGAGCGGCGCCTGGGCCGCTCTCTCGAGGAAGCTGCGGCCGAAACCGCAGCTCGCTGGGGAAGGCCGCAATTCCGCATAGTTGTCGTGGACAATCTCGAGCGCGAGGTCTTCGAAAGCCCGCCGCCCGCTTCGTTTGGCAGTTTGTCCCCGATTATCATCGCGCTCGCGGCTGCGCCAAGCGTCTCGGCGCCCGTTCGGGGCGGTCATATCGCGATCACGAGCAATCCGTCGCTGCTTTACTATTGGATCACCAGCGATTTTAGGCGCATGCTCCCCTCATTGCTAATCGCCATCCTCATCGCTTATCTCTTTGCGCGTTTGATCGCCGTCCAAGCAACTCGGCCGGTACGCGCACTCAAGGAAGCGCTTCACGCGTTTTCCGAAGGGAGTTTTTCGCCCAGACCCGTGGCGACGACGGGCTTATCGGACTTCGATGCTCTTAGTCTCGAATATAATGCCGCTGCAGTCCGCGTGCAGAAGGCCGTTCACGAACGCAATTTGGCAGCAGAGAACATCCGGCACTTCATCTCAGATGCGGGTCACGAGCTAAAAACGCCGCTCACGATCATCATGGGTTATCTGGACGCCGTGTCCGAAGGTCTCGTAACCGGTCCCGAACGCGTCGAGCACGTAACGAAAAGGGCTCTCGGCGAATGTCGCCGCATGCGCGCTACGATCGAAAAGCTGATCTTGCTGGCCCACCTCGATCGCGATGACGCCAACGTCGCTACCGTCGAAGTCGCCGGCCTCGTGAACGAGCTTGCCGATGCAATGAGAGCAGACGCGCCGGGCCTACAAGTCGAAATCGCGCACGAGGCGCGCGAAGCCAAGGTTGTCGCCGAGGTTAGTGAGTTACGCGAAGCAATCGTTAACGTCATCGAAAACGCGGTGAAATATGCTCCGGGATCTCCGATCGACGTGCATGTGTCGGCAACGGCTCACGCGGTCGTCATCGAGGTCGTGGACGCCGGTCCGGGAATGCCGCCGGACGACCGCGAGCGCGCCTTCGAGCGCTTCTATCGGGGAAGCACGCACGGCGATGTCGGGGGCTCCGGCTTGGGCTTGGCCATTGCAAAGCGTGCAGCCCAAAGGGCGAACGGCCGCATGACTCTCACCAGCGAGCTCGGGCGCGGGACTTCGGTGAAGTTCTACTTCCCTTTGTCAGAGGCCGGGTATCCACGAGGCGAACATTCCGGCGGCCGACAACAACATGAGGCCGAACGTCAGCCATAGCCACCGCGTGGCGACCTTCGATGCAACCCACTCGCCAAGGAGCGCCTGGCTTCGCGAGACGTGGATGATCGCATAAACGAGCGGTACGGCCGCGACGCCGTTGCACACCGCCGCCCAGAACAAGGCCTTGATTGCATCGACGTGGAGCAGATCCATGATGCCGCCGGCCATCAGGCCGAGGAGAATTACCCCGTAAAAACCGGGGGCTTGGCGCAGCTTCAGATGCAAGCCTTCCGGGAAATTGAAGAGCTCGGCAACCATGTAACCTGAGGAACCGGCGATCACCGGCACCGCCAGAAGCCCGGTCCCGATAATTCCGTTCGCGAAAAGCGCGTAAGCAAGATTCCCGGCGAGCGGGCGAAGCGCCAACGCCGCGTCTTGAGCCGTCGCAATCGTACCGCCGTGCACGAAAATCGTCGCGGCAGAGGTGACGATGATGAAGAACATGATGATGTTGGAATAGATAGCGCCGGTATTGACGTCCGCGTGCAAATCGGCAATGGCCTTTGCGCTCGGAGCCGGCGGCTTCTCTGCAGCGGAGTGGTCCTGTGCCTCCTCCACCGTCATCGACGCCTGCCAAAAGAATAAATACGGCGTGATGGTCGTGCCCAACACTCCGGTGAGCGTCGTCAGCCAGCTCGCCGTCCAGACAACGTGCGGAACGAGCGTAAAGCCGAGGATCTGCAGCCACGGGGGGTGCACGACGAACGCGGTGATAACGTAGGCGAACAGGCTGATGCATAACCACTTCACGATCCGTGCGAAGTGCCGGTACGAGTAGAAGACTTCGGCCACCACGATAACGCCCGTGAAGAGCACGACCCAGAATGGGGTCGGCATCGCCAGCAGCATATGCGCGCTGGCGGCCATTCCGTCGATGTCGGCGCCGACGTTGAGGGTATTGGCAAACAGGACGAGTAACGCGAGACCCAGCACGACGGGGCGCGGCATAATGCCGCAGAGCGCCCGCATGAGACCGCCGCCCGTCACGGCGCCCACACGCGCGCAGACGCCGTCAATCACGGCCATCATCGGCGTCGTGATCAGCGCGCTCCAGAGCATCGTGTAACCAGCCGAGGCTCCGGCGATCGAGTAGGTCGATATCCCCGACGGATCGTCGTCCGAGGCTCCGGTGATCAATCCCGGACCCAAGCTCCTTAGGTACTGAATCCCCCGCTCGGCAATGCTTGCCATCAATCGTGCTCGTAATCTGCGGCTGCCGGCATATTGCTCCAATAATATTGCTTCATACGAAAGCCTGCAAGACAGTCGCGGCTCGCCTTCCCCCAGCTCGCCGCGGCCTAGCGGCCTGCACCTAGCCCGGAACTCTGACTCACTCCCAGCTCCCTGCGGCGTCTGCTACGTTACTGGCGTAGAAACCCGCACGAACAAGGAGAACATCTCTTGTATAACACGAAGGACGCCATCGCAGTGGCGCGCAGCGATGCGCAGGCCCTGCACGCAAGAATCCAAGCCAGCACGACCAAAGATCACACCGCGATTCGCGCGAACGCAAGGAACGTCGCTGCCGTTGCGCGCGAGCTTGCGGCTTCGCTGAAGACGCTCGCAGATAGCCAGCAAGCCGACGCCAAACAGCATCTTCGCGATGCCGCCTCGGTACTCGAAAAGGCCGCGCAAGACGCCACAAAGCTCGACAGCGCCGAAGATGCCGACGTGAAGGCCAGGACCATATCGGCGCTCCAGCGAGCCCGGGCCGCCACGCAAAAGCTCAGCAAGGCCGTCGCCGCAAAGCGGGCATCGGCACAGCTCATCCACTCTTGAGAAAGCAGAACAGAAATATGGACAACTACGTAGCGATCGTCTTCGACAACGACACAAAGGCCTACGATGGCCTTCACGCCCTCTGGAATCTCGACGACAGCGGCGACATCACCGTACACGGCGCAGCGGTTATCCACCGCGACAGTTACGGCTACGTCGACGTCGCGACCAAGGATACGGATCCGGGCCTGCGTACGGCGGTCGGCGTCGGTATCGGCGCGCTGCTCGGCGCGCTGGCAGGGCCGATCGGCGCGGCGGCCGGTGCGAGCATCGCCGCCGGAACTGCGGCGGGCATCGGAGCGGCAGCCGGCGGTCTTGCCGGGCTTACGGCAGATGCGGTCAAAGCCGACGAGCACGATCAGGCGGCATTTGAAACCGGCTTCGTGCTACCTCGCGGAAAATCGGCCGTCATTGCCGAGGTCTCCGAAGATTGGACAACGCCGATCGACAACATGGCAAAACGCCTTGGTGGGGCGGTCTTCCGCCGCTCCAAGAGCGACATTCGAGGTGACGCCTGGGACGGCGACTACTCCGATTATCTTTATCCCTACGACTACCAGCCCCAGTTCGCCGCATAAGCTAATCTAAAGCGCGGACATGTTGCCCCCAAGGGCAACATGTCCGCGCGCCCGAGGAACAATACTATGCGCTTTCTTAATATGTGGAGCGTTTGGATCATCGTCTGCGCAATCGGTTTGGTTGGCCTTCTCTCTTCCGCCGCTTCGGCCCAAGAGCCGGCAAACGCGGCGCGCGAACACGACCAGGAGATGCAAATGGGCGCGCAGCTTTTCGATCAGCTCAAGTCCGAGGGAGAGATCGTCTCGGAATCACCGCTGTACGGAGTCCTCGCACCGCTCTCGAGTGCGATAACGAAGGTCGTCGAACCGAAGTACGGCTACCCCATTCACTTTTACATCGTGCACGAGACGCAACCGAATGCGTTTGCTGCCCCGGGCGGCAACATCTATGTGACGGATTCGCTCTTTTACTTCGTTAAGAACACCCAGGAGCTTTCCGGAACGCTGTGCCACGAGACGTCTCATCTACTTCACGACGATTCCATGGCACTGCTACAGAAAGACGCAGATATTCGCGCTCGAGCGATCGCCGCGACGATCCTCCTGGGCCCAACCATGAGGACCATCCTATTGGCAACGGCGATCGGCGAGCTGGACTCGCTTCATTATTCTCGAGAAGCCGAAGAACAGGCGGACCTCACCGGCTCCGATACGTGCGCTGCCGCCGACTACAACCCGTGGGGACTCGTTTGGCTTTTTAAGGACTTCTCGAACGCCGATATGAAGCAGCCGCCCGAGATCCTCTCGAATCACCCCGATTTCCAGCATCGCATCGCGGCGCTCGAGGAGCATTTCAAAGAGGACCCCGTCGTGTTCGCGCGCTTCAACAACATGGAGAGCACGGCAACGCCGCTGCATGTCCCCAAGGACGAGGCCGAAAAGTTCCTACGCTAGCGCCCCGGGTGGCGCACCTTCTCCGTAGGGCGGCAGCCTAACGCAAAATGTTGCGCCCGGCCCGACGTTGCCGGAGGCCGACAGCCGCCCTCCATGAGCCTCGACGATAGAGCGGCAGATCGAGAGCCCCATGCCCATGCCCCTCGATTTCGTGGTGAAGAAGGCCTCGAACAGCCGCTCTGCGTCTTCGACCGCGAACCCGACGCCGGAGTCCTTCACGGATATTAGCACTTGGCCGGCTTCGTCAAGCTGTGTCTGGATCACCAGTTCGCGTGGTCGACCGACGGCGGACTGCATCGACTCGACGCCGTTGATCACAAGGTTGATCATCACTTGCTGGAGTTGGACTCGGTCGGCAAGGACTTCGGGCAACAGCGTCGCGAGCTCCACGCGCAGCGACACCTGGTGCCTGGACAACTCGCGCTGCACCAAAGCGATGGCCTCGTTAACGACGCCGTTTGCGTCGAGCGCGGTCTTCTCGTTGCTCTTGCTCGCTAGCGCTCGGACGCGCTGCGTCACAATACACGCGCGGCGACAGTCCGCGGTAAGCCGTTCAAGGGCTTCGCGCGCTTTATCCGGCTCGATGCCTTCCAGCCAATGGCGGCAGAGTTCGGCATTGCCGAGCGCAGCCGTGAGCGGCTGGCTCACTTCGTGGGCGATAGAAGCGGCCAGTTCGCCCAGGGTTGTCACCCGCGTGATATGCGCGAGTTCTGCCTGAGCCTCGTGCCAGGCTTCTTCGGCCCGCTTGCGGTCCTCGATATCGGTGCGCGTGCCGTACCACCGCACGACGCGCCCCTGCTCGTCCCGCAGTGGATTATCTCGGATCAGAAACCAACGATACCGGCCGCCTTTTCCGCGTATTCGGGCCTCCATCTCAAAAGGAGCGCCGTCGGAGAGCGCCCGCTCGCGAAGTGCCTGTAACCTCTTGAGATCTTCGGGATGGAAGATTTTGGCAACCGCGTCCTTTGACTGCGCCTCCTGTGGCGTAAGACCGGTGTATTCCAGTTCTCGCCGGTTCGCGAAAAGCGGGCTCCAGTCCGAGCCGAAAACGAATACCTGCTGGGGAATGACATCGACGAGCTGACGCAGTTCTTCTTCCGCGCGCCTCTTGTCGGACACGTCCCGTATGACACTCAAGAACAGCCGGCCGCCGGCCGTTTCCACCGGACTAAGCATGATGTCGACCGGAAATTCGGCGCCATCCTTGTGCCGGCCGTACAGTCCCAAGCCTTTGCCCATCGGGCGGATGCTGGCGTGCGCGCTATAGACTCCCCGGTAGCTCGGATGCGCGGCACGGAATCGCTCCGGCAAAAGGATCTCGACGAGGTGCCCGAGCAGTTCCGTGTGCGAATACCCGAAAAGGCGTTCGGCTTGCGAGTTCACGTTGCTGATTCGGCCGGCAGCATCGATCACGACGATCGCATCCGGAGAAAACTCGAAGAATTTTTCGAATATCGCCTGGGCTACTTCTCGCTCCTGGAGTGGGCCGGCGTCGCGTGCTTCGGCAGGCACCCCTAGTTTTTTCGACGACCTAGAACGTCTGCCCCTTGAGGCCGAACCACAAACGGGCGCCCTGCGAACCGTAGGCGAGATCGAGTCGCATTAGGCCTCCGTGGGCGATGCCGATTCCCGAGCCCGCCTGCCATTGGAAGGTGGGCAAGGCCCACGGCTGCTCTCCGTCGCGGACACGGCTCGCCGCCGTTTCGGTGAAAAAGGCGACTTTGAGCATCTGAGGTAGCGCGTCGTTTGCCCGATACTCCGCCGTTAACGTTTGCGCGTCGGTACCGCAGAACGCTTTAGGGTAGGCCCGCGCGCTGCCGCAGACCAAGAAGCTGTCGGGCAGAACCCCGCCCGTGCGCGCCGCGGCGACGTGAAGCGCGAGCGTCGATGAGCCAAGCGCGATGTAACGCACCATGTCGGCAATGGACACCTGATACTCGTTTGTTGCTCCAAGCGACCCGATTCCATCGACGACTTCGAATCGGTACTGCATCTCACAATACGGAGGATACGACTGCGCAGCGGCACCGGTGCAGTTGTGGGCGACGCCGGCCTCCAAGAGCGTATTGCGCGCCGGCGCTTGGTACGTGGAGTAGATTGACGGCGCGACGATACCGCTCCGTTCGGCATTGGTAGAATGGAGCTGACGCGCGGCGAACTCGAACTGCGTACCGTTCGTTGCGCGCAGGAGATACAGCGCTTCCGTTCCGGCCGTCCAGCTGTAGACGTTTATCGCCAGCGGCTGACTCGCCCGGTACACTCGCTGCCCCCAAACACGTCGGCGCCGAAATCTCCCTCGCGCCCTCCTACGGGATCGACGTACGCCAGCGTGGTCCACAGTAGACGAGCCAGGTTTGCCGGCCCGTTCGTCAGCCCGTATGCAAGGAAGGTGGTGCCGCGATGATCGATCGGCGGCGATCTCGCGCCGAGGCCGACTCCCGGAACGGGCGAGAGTGGCTGATCGGCGTAAAACGGACGGATGACAGGTTGGAGCCACTCCGCGGCGACGCTCCAACGGAGCGTGACTGCATTCGCGTCGCTGCCTCTCGCGATAAGAAGACGCGGGCGAAATCCGCCGAGCCTTACCAGATTATCGTAATCGCGATTCACCGCCGCCTGCTCGAGCAGTGATCCTTTTCGAAGCGAGAGATACCGGTCGACCGCCTCCGGCCCGATCACGCCGGATGTATCGATGCTCACCTCTTCGATGGTCGCTCCAATTTGCGAAGGCGCGATCTTTGGAGCGGCCGGAACAGACTCGAGCGCTCGCGGAAGGCTACGCAGGGTTTGCGGGATACTCTGCCCGCCGGCGCGCCATGGTACGCCGAGCAACGCCGCCGCCAACAATAACGGCGCGCCGGCACGAGCGTACATTAGGCCCGCGGCATTCTTAGAGTCCTCTGCCGCCGAATCCCTTACTTGCTGCTTGCGAGAGCGCTCTTGGCGCTTGCGATCGATTCGTTCAAATGAGCCTGCAGCTCGGCGCCTTCGTTCTCGAGCGCCTTTTTTCCGTGACCAGCGGCTTCTTCGAGCTTCGCAATGGTCTCTCGCGCTCGTTGCTTGGCCTGTTCGTCTTGCTTGGCGGCTGCGCCCTTCTACTCATCGTGGAGCGCGCTAAGCTGTTCCTCGATCGACTGGGGCTTGGACATGGTTCTTAACTCCTTACTTCAATGTGCTTTCCTGTCGAACTAGAGCGCATTGGGGCCGCCGAATGCAGTGACTGCTACCACCTCCCAGTCTCACGCGCCATTTGTTACTCTAGTCGGGCAGTCATTCGTCCGAAAGGAGCGACGAGGCTAGTTCGAGCATGCTTCCACACCTTCGCCTTTAAGGAGCTGAGAACGCCCGATGAAATCACCAAGACTTTATATGCTCGGCGCGATACTGGCGGTACTGGCGTTTCGTGTGGGCTGCACCGCCGCGTTCGCCGGGACCGCGCTGAGCGGTGACCAAATTCTGGCGCGCGCCGCGGTCGCCCCTGGCTTGACCTCGTATTCGGTTCCCATCCACTTCGACGTTCATATGCATCGGCCGCTCAGCATCACGACCAGCGTCGAGGGGATCATGTATTACAAAGCTCCGGCACAAGCGGCGTTGGTAATCACTAAGATCCCGTCGATCATCGGCAAATTTTTTAAGGGCTCGTACAGCCTTGATATGATCCCCCAAACCTGGCCGTCCAAGTATACCGTCACCTCGGTCGAGCAGACGGAAATCGACGGTGCCAGCACCTATATGCTAGAATCCGTTCCTAAGTCCGACTCTTCGGTAGATCGCGTGGTCTTTGGCGTGATGCAAGCCGATTACGCGCCGGTCTCGGTGGCCTGGCACTATCGAGACGGATCTTCGATCAACGTGTCGATGCAGAACCAGCATTTGTCAGGCTATACGCTTGCGCAGACGGAGTCGATAACCGTAAACATGCCGCAGTTCGGCCTGAACGCCACCGCCAATTACGGCAGCTACGCGTTGAACGCTTCGGTTCCAGACTCGGTATTCGTCACGCAGTGACCTCGACGGCTCATCCGCATGCGAGCCCTGCAGCCTGCGTCCCGTCGAGGAGCGCGCCTTGACGGGTGTATTCGGCGAGTTCTTCCGCCGAAAGCAGCGCGGTCAGGGCCGACGATAGCATACCGTAGCTAGTGATTTCCGATGGATCGAGCTCCGCTTCGTCGACGATGCGGTGCGCGTTGAGAAAGCCCTTGAGGCGCGCTGCGGTGACCGGATCGCCAACCATGGCTCTAACTGTCGCGAGATGCAAGATCGCCGTTGAAACGATGTTAGCATCGACCTTCAATCCACGCGATATGGCCGCACACGCCTCTCGCTTCGCAGCCTCGACATCACCGGCAGCGAGGTAGTAGCCGGCGCAGTTCGCTCGCGCGCACACTTCGGCAACGACATGCTGGTACGTGGCGCTCATGGCGAGAGCCTGGGATGCAATGTGGATCGCTTCGCGCGAATCACCGCGCGTGAACACGATCTCGGCGGCGTTGAGGAGCGCCGACATCTCATGATAGGGCCGCTGGAGCCTGCGGGCCAGCGCGATCGCTTCGTCGATCGCGGCCACCGCTTCGTCGAGACGACGTTGCCGACAAAGAAAATGTGCCCGGTGCACGAGCATGCCAATCCAGTCGGCATTCGGCTCCAGATGCGTGCTCTCGCGAATCGACGCAACGCGTGCGAAAGCGCGCTCCGCTTCCTCGTACGATCCGCGCTCGCCGTAACGAGCGGCAAGCCGGCTCGTGAGTACGATGACCCCATTCCAGTCGCCGGCGCGTTCGGAGGCAACGATGGCGCGCTGCATCAAAGCGATCTGACCCTCTCCGGCCGTGCCCGCAATCGCGGCGCGAAAGACTTTTGCCGCAATCGCGGGATTGGCGTCCTGATCGAGCTCAGCCAAAATCAGCTCGCACCAGTGCCGGCACTCGGCAGCGAGTCCCGTCGTGAGCCAACCGGTCCGCATACCGCCTAAGACGCGCGCTCCCACGACGACGTCTCCGCCCGGCCGCAAGGACCATTCGAGTGCCGCGCGGGCGTTGTCGAGTTCCCGCACCGCGGTGGCTACAGCCTCCGGCGTATAGCTATCGGATTCGGCGACCTGCGAATCGGAAAAATCGGCCATCCAGCGCGCGTGCCGTTCCAACGTCGCGTCGAGCTCGCCGGCCGTGCGAAGCTGCTCCAGTGCAAAAGCGCGTATCGGCTCCAGCAGCCGGTACCGTACCGGCTCGGCCTCGAGGTCGACGGTGACAAGCGATTTTTCGAGCAGCGTAGAGAACGCATCCAAGTCTTCCGGCTCCAGCGCGCTGAGGCTCCATCCCCCCGCAAAGGCTGCCAAGCGGCGGAAGAGCGCGCGTTCACCGGAGCCCAAAAGGTCGTAACTCCATCCGATCGTGTCGCGCATCGCGTGTTGTCGTGCCGGCGCATTACGATCGCCGCCCGAGAGCACGGCGAGTTGCCCGCGCAATCGCGCACGCAGTTCCGACAGGCCAAGAAGCGGTGCCCGGGCCGCCGCAAGCTCGATTGCAAGTGGAATATTATCAACCTCGGCGCAGATGTCGTGGAGCGCCTCGGCATTCGCGTCCGCAACGACCGATCGAAATCCGGCGCTCGAGGCGCGCAGCTTGAAAAGCTCTTCTGCAGCTCCATGATCCAGACCACCGAGCTGGTACACGCTCTCACCGCTAATCGCAAGCCGCTCGCGGCTCGTCGCAAGAACCTGCAGATCGGGGCCGGCGCCGGCGAGCGCAACCGCGGCCTTCGCGCACTCTTCGACGACGTGCTCGCAGTTGTCGAGGACGATGAGCCCGCGCCGCGCCCGCAACGAGTCGGTCAGCTCGGCGAGCGCCTCACCCGAGCCGGCGATGCCGACGGCGGCAGCAGAGGCGATCTTGCTGATGACCGTCGCGCCCTGCGTCACGGTGGCGAGATCGGCGAACCACGCGGCCGAGCCATGCACGCGTGCGAACTGCTCGGCCGCCTCGACGGCAACGCGCGTCTTGCCGATGCCGCCGGTGCCGACGATGGTGACGATGCGGTGGTGCTCGAGCATTAAGAGGATCTCGCGGACCACCTCATCGCGGCCGACGAGCGAGGTAGCCATGAGCGGGAGATTGCTCGGGTGTGCTTCGTCGCCGTTGGAAGAGGCGCGCTGCCGCGCGCGGGCGGCGGCGGCTTCGAACTCCCGGCGATCGGCGCCGTCAAGGCCGAGACCCTTCGCCAGTAGATCGACCGTATCGCGATAGGGCGCGCGACGCGCCTCGCGCTCCAGGGCACTGACCGCATCTTTACTGAGAGCGGCCTTCTCCGCCAGCGCTTCTTGCGAGAGACCGGCTTCCCGCCGATAGCGCCTTAGCAGACGTGCGAAGTTGTCGTTCATCGGACAGCGAGACCTTCGCGCAACTGTACGACTTGTCCGTGGCTCGGATCTGGTGGGGCGGCTAACCTAAGTGTCATGATCGCGGTGAGAGTGCACCGGTACGGAGGCCCCGACCAGCTCGTGCTCGAGGAGACCCCCCGCCCAGTGGCCGCCGAAAACCAAGCGCTAATACGCGTCTGTGCTGCCGGCGTCGGACCGTGGGATGCCCTGGTCCGAACCGGGACCAGCGGTTTGCCCGAGCCATTGCCGCTCACGCCTGGCTCCGATATCGCCGGCATCGTCGAAGAGGTCGCCGACGGCGCGTCGCTTTTGCGGCGCGGCGACGCGATCTTCGGCGTGACGAATCCTTCCTTCACCGGCGGCTACGCGCAATACGCGACCGCCTCGCTCGATTCGATTGCGCCCAAGCCGTCCACGCTGAGTTTCGTCGAGGCCGCCTCGGTGCCGGTCGTCGCAGTCACCGCCTGGCAGATGCTGTTTGATCGCGCGCAGGTTTCGCGCGGTCAAACGGTCCTCGTCTATGGCGCCGCGGGCAACGTCGGTGCCTACGCCGTGCAGCTCGCCGCGTGGGCCGGTGCGCGCGTGTTTGCGGTGGCGGCGCACCGCGACGGAAGCTACTTGCGCAGTCTGGGCGCGGCCGAAGTCATTGATTTTCGAACGGAGTGCGTTGAAGACCGCGTCTCCGGCGCCGACGTGGTGATCGACACGGTCGGCGGCGATTCGCAACGGCGCGCTTTCGGCGTCGTCAAGCCGGCCGGGATCCTGGTTTCGAGCGTCGTGCCGCCGTCGCAAGAGCTCGCCAACGTCTACGGCATTCGCGTTGCATTCTTTATCGTTCGAGTTCCGAGCGCCCAGCTCGCGCGCATCTCGCGGCTCATCGACGACGGAACTCTGAAAACCAACCTCGGGGTCGTGCTCGACCTCGCCGGCGCGCGCAAAGCGCACGAGATGCTGGCCGGTACGTTCGCGCGCCCGCGCGGCAAGATTGTCCTCGATGTCGGCATGCTTAGAGGAGTTGCGTGATGGAACTAGATCTCGCGCGTCGCGCGGAGCTTCGTTCGTTCTTAGCCAGCATGCGCGCTCGGATCGCGCCCGAGGACGTGGGTCTGCCACAGGTCAGCAGACGGCGCGTTCCGGGATTGCGGCGCCAGGAAGTTGCCGAGTTGATCGGCACGTCCGAGGATTGGTATCGCTGGTTCGAAAGCGGCCGCCCGATTACCGTATCCCCAAAGTTCCTGTCGCGTCTCGCCGACGCGCTTAAACTGAGCGCGCGCGACCAGGTAAAGCTCTATTGCCTCGCGTTTCCTGAGCTCTACCGCGCCGACGCCGCCGCCCGTCTCCTTGCGGTAGCGTAACAACGGCTAGGGCGCAGCAGCCGTTGCGACGAGGATAGAACTACGGAGCGGTCGGGACGCTCCGGAAGCCCTGAGTATTGGTTCGAATCCCGCTGGCGTAAAATCGGGGTACCGACCACGTTCGGGTCTCCTCAATCCGTAGCTGGTCGTCGGCGAGGCGGCGGAACTGAAGAAATGGCCTAGGACAATCACGTTTGTCCGGGTGATGTCCGTAGTCCCCAAGGATGGCCGTGCGGTAGGCTCGGAGCATGAGAAACAAAGCATCTGCGGTAGCGGGCGCACTCGTTGCGCTCGCCGCCCTCCTTACGGGCTGCTCGAGCGGACGTGGCGTCAACGCGTTGCCGCCCGGCCTCTCTTCACCCGGCTCGCCGCAGGCGGTAAGCCCCGTCGCCGGCGGCGTCGCGCTTTGGATCTCCTCGCCGCAGCAGAACGAAATCTTCGGCCTCGGTAAAGACGGAACGAGAGTACTTACCAAGATCGACGGCGCAGCGAATAGTTGCTACTCCCCCAACGGCATCAAGGTTGACCACGGCGGAAACCTCTGGGTCGCGTGCTATTCAAACTATCCGCTCTCGACGTGCCAAGGCGGGAGCCCCGGCTGCGAGGGACTCGTTCAGATGTATCCCTCCGGCTCCGTCCAACCGGTTACGTACAGACCCCTGAAAGGATCGTGCGCGGGAAACCGTCGCCACGAAATCTGCAGCGACACCTTCGCCGCGCCGAGCGACGTCGCGCTCGATGCGAGCGGCAACGTGTTTTCGGTTAACGCCACGATCGGCGGATGCACCGAAGGTTCGAACTGGGTCTCGTGCGGCGGCAACGATTCCGGCTCGTTCTCATATTGGATCGTGGGCAAGCCGATACGGCCGATGCGGATCGCGGCGATCGACAACATGCAGGCAGCCTCCTATCTCGACGCCGACGCAGCCGGCAATCTCTACGTCTCCGGAAGCGTGAGCGGGACGTGCGTTCCGCCAGCATGCGCGACGATCGTCGACGAGATCGCAAAGCCGACGAGCAAGTCGCGCGTCGTCACCCAGATCATCGGGCCGACGTCCGACCAGCTCGGCGGCGTCTACGTCAGCAAGAACGGCTCCGTGCTCGACGTCGTCGACGAAACGGCGCGCACGATCTCGCAGTACGCGCTGCCGTGGGTCGCGAGCGAGACGCCCTTCAACGTGCTCGGCCCGACGCTCGAGCAGATGGGCAAGGGCGAACCGATCGCCGGCGGATTCGACAAAGCCGAGAAGCATCTGGCGATCGGCGACGCCGACGGCTGGATAGACGTCGGCGACGTCGCCGGCAACCGCTGGTCCGCAGTCGGTAAGCGCGACCTCAAGCGAGGCAACGCCGGGGCCGCATACGTACCGTCCGATAAGTAGCGCCGTGGAGGAACGGCGTCTCACCGTCCCTTCGGATTTCGGGAACTTGCTGCGACGGCTTCGCCTAACTGCGGGCCTCTCGCAAGACGAGCTCGCTGAGCGCGCTCGGATCAGCACGAACGGAATCAGCGCACTCGAACGCGGATACCGGCGCAACCCGCAGCGCGAGACGGTGATGCTCTTGGCAAATGCCTTGGAACTCACCGGCGAGCAACGGCGCGAGTTCGAAGCCGCAGCGCGTTCGACGACGCGACGGCGGAACGGTGCGAGCGCAATTGACGCAGGCTCGTCGCGAGAGGCGGCGACCTCGAACCTACCGCGTGCGCTGAGCAGCTTCGTCGGCCGCGAGGTCGATCTCGCCGAGGTGAGCGAGCGGCTCGGCGAGCACAGGCTGCTCACCATCGCCGGCGCGGGCGGCGTCGGAAAGACGCGCCTTGCGATCCAGACCGGCACGGAGTTGCGCGATCGCTATCCCGACGGCGTTTGGTTTGTTGATTTCGCTCCGATTACCGATCCCGAGCTCGTCGCCAGCCTCGTCGCCCAAGCATTGGGCATGAGCCAGCAGCCGGGTCGTCCCATCGACGAGGCGATCTCGGCCTGGCTCAAACGCAAGCGGCTGCTGCTGATCCTCGATAACTGCGAGCACGTTCTCGCGACGGTTGCGGCGCTCGCGGCCGCGATTCTCGAGAGCGCGCACGACGTTCGCATCCTCGCGACGTCGCGCGAACGGCTCAATATACGCGGCGAAGCGGTGCATCGGCTGCCGTCGCTCGCCGTGCCGCCCAAAGGGAGCGGCTTGACGGCCGACGAGGCGGCGCGCTACGGCGCCGTCGCACTCTTCATCGATCGCGCCGAGGCCGCCGACACGCGCTTTACGCTCGCCGACGCGAACGCGCCGATCGTCGCGGAGATCTGCCGTCGTCTCGACGGCATTCCGCTCGCCATCGAGTTGGCCGCCGCGCGCGTTCGAGTGCTTTCGATCCCCAATCTCTCCGCGCGGCTCGACGAACGTTTCAAGATTCTCACGGGGGGAAGCCGCGGCGCGATTCCCCGCCAACAGACCCTCACCGCGCTCATAGATTGGAGTTACGATCTGCTCGCGCCCCACGAGCAGCGCTTCTTTATGCGGCTGGGGACATTCAGCGGCGGCTTCGGGCTCGACGCGGTCGAGGCTGTCTGCCGCGACGAGAGCATCGCCGCCGTCGACGCCTTCGATCTGCTCGCGTCGCTGGCCGACAAATCGCTCGTGATCGCCGACACGAGCGACGAACGCGAACGCTATCGCCTGCTCGAATCGACGTCCGCCTACGCGCTCGAAAAATTAAAGGCGACGGGCGAGCGCGAGCGCTTCGCTCGGCGTCACGCAGAGCATTTTTGCGAACGGGCCGAAACGGCCGACGAGGGATACGGTTCGGGTTCGACGATCGAGTGGCTCGGCGAGGTCGAGCCGGAACTTCCCAATTACCGGGCAGCGCTCGAATGGGCGCTGACGCAGGGACGCGACCCCGTCTTGGGCGGTGCGATCGCTGGAGCGTTGCAACCGCTGTGGTGGCACGCCGGCCTCGTCGTCGAGGGCCGCTATTGGATCGAGCACGCGCTCCCGCGCATCGACGCAGCCGAACATCCGGCGATAGCGGCGCGCTTGCAGTTGGCGCTCAGCCAACTTCTGTCCGGCAAACGCCGCAGCGACGCAGCCGAACGCGCGCTGCAATTATATGAGTCGGTCGGCAACGTTCGCGGCGCCGCTCGGGCGCGGCAACGACGCGGATTCGCGCTCTATCAAATGGGGCGGCTTGCCGAAGCCCGCGACGAGATATCCCAAGCGGTTGCGGCGCTGCACGGGTGCGGAGACGCATGGAACGTCGCGAACGGGCTCGGCCAGTTGGCGTATATCGAGACGATGCTCGGCAACCTGCGCGAAGGGCGCGAGCTGCGCACCAAAGCGATCGCGGGCATGCAAGCGCTCGGGGACGACGCCGGAATTGCTCGCGTGCTCGGCAACCTGGCAGAACTCGAGTTTGCGGCGGGAAATCCCGAGCAGGCGCTGCGCCTGGAAGACGAAGCGCTGAAGATGGGGTTGCTCGGGAGAAATCTCTCGATCGCCGCGAATTGGCAGATCAACGGCGTGGTCTACCGAGTCGCCGTCGGCGATCTCGCCGGAGCGCGCGAGGCGGCGCGCAAAGGGCTCGAGCTCGCTCGACAAGTGCAGGGCGAACTGATTCTCGCGGTGCTGCTCCAGCACATGGCGCTGCTCGCGGCGCTCGGCGATCGGGCCCGGTCCGGCGCGAGGTTGATGGGCTATGCCGACGCGCAGTACGCCAAGTTGGAGATGAAGCGCGAGCCGACGGAGCAATGGGGATACGACAAACTCATGCTCGCGCTGTGCGAAGCGCTCGACGCTAACGCGATCGAGCAACTTGCCGCCGAAGGCGCCGCGTGGTCGGAAGAGCAGGCGATCGAAACCGCGCTGACCGTTTAGGGCTTCGTTTGGGCTGCGCGGCCGGCGACGATCAGCGCGGCCGAGAGCAGCAAGTGAACCACGACTGCCGGCCATAGCAGAATTCCCGCCGTGCCGGCCGTGCCGACGATCACGAGATAGAGCGCGACGAGCATCCCGTACGCGAGCATTCCGTAATAGCCCTGACGAACGCCGGGCGGATAGCACGCGATGCCGAGGCCGATAAGCGCGATACCGTAGACGCGGGCCATGATCAACGCGCTCGGGGCCGCTGCGCCGCCGAAGAGCAACGAGTAGGCGAGACCGGGCGCGACCAGCACGAAGATGCCGAATGCCGCTTCGAGCAGCGATGTAACGAGGAGCAGCGTCTTTATCATGGCATCGGCGTCTTCATCGCGGCCGGGCCACGCTCCCGGCGGGTGCGCGCGAGCAGCGTCGAATATCGCCGCCATGAGCTACTTCTCGATCGCCCGCCGAGCATTGATTGCCGCGACTGCGCTGGCCGTCGCCGGCTGCGCGCTCCCCGCCGACCACACCGCAGCGGATTACGCGAAAGCGGTGGCCATCGGCAATCCCGACGGCTACCTCACTTTGATCGTCGGTCCGGCGACGCCGATCGTCAAGATGTCGTCGACGCTGAAGTTTCCGCAGGGCGACACCCAATCCGACGAGCACAGCCTCTTGATGTACGATCGCCCCGGCGATCGGCCGGGAACGTGCGTCTTCCAAATCGGCTACGCCGCGAGCCGGTTCTCGCAGATCGTCAAAACCGACCCGATCGTCCAGCCCTGCGACGGAAAGCGGCAGGCGCGTTTTCATATCGCCGGAAAGGACGTCGCGTTCGTCGCGCACCTCGTCCACGAGAACTACAAAGGAACGCCCGTGACGATATTAGAGATCGGCGACCACCAAGCTCCCGAGTCCCTCCACCTCGTCTACTAGGCGCCGGCGCGCTACGTCTTCGTCGCCGTGTACTTGAAGCGCACGGCCGGCCCGTGACGCTTCGAGACGTTCGCCTTTCCTTTGATGGTCTTGCCGGCGAGGGTCGCGGTGGCCTTGGCGTTGCGCCCGGGCGCGCCCTCGATCACGAAGTGCAGGATCGTTCGCCCGTGCTGCTCGACTACCACGCCTTTTTCGATCGGGAACTGATCCTGCACGCTCTTGAGGATGATATCGAAGATTCCGGTGAACTTCGCCCCACTCTGATCGATCGTGATCTTCAGTTTCTCTTTGATCGATCTCCCCTGCGACGTCTCGACCACGCTGCCGTCGTAGACGCCGCCGATCTTGGGAACCGTCCCCTCGCGCACCGACGGCGCGACGCCGATTCCGATCGGCGCGCTCGGAACGAGCGGAGCCGAGCGCGAGCTGCACGCGGCGAGCACGAGCGAGAGCAATCCGATCGAGATAATGCGAGTATGATTGCGATGCACGATAACCTCCAGCATTGGTACTAGGAACCTGTGTCCTTGCGCGCGGTAACGCGTCCGGCGCGCACCGCCTCGACGAGCGCGTCGTAGTCGCGATCGTTCTGCGCCGCGTACGACTCTGCAAACTCGAGCATCGCATCGTCGAATGCCGACGAGCGCCCGAGATAACCCGCGATCGTCGCCGCGCAGCCGCTCGCCTTCGCGTGCGCCCGCGCGAGCGCCCAGCCGCAGAACTGGGCGTAATCCTGCAACGCCTGCGCCGACATGTCGTCAATATCGGCCGAGGTTTTCATGTCGCGCAGCTGCCGAATGTAGTAGTCGTGCCCGTCGTTCGCGCGGCCGTAGCCGAGGAAGAGGTCGCTGGCGCTCTGCAGCGCGCGCTGACCGGTGACGACGCGGTCGCCTTCGTTCTTCCATTCCGGCGCGTCTGCGTACGTTTGGAAGACCGAAGCGCGCGCCTCTTTCATCTGTAAGACGATCGCGTCGTTCTCTCCAGCCTGGAAGAGCGCGACGAGGCAGCGCGTTCCGACGCTCCCGACGCCGACGACCTTATATGCGGCATCTTGCAGCGCGAAGCGGTCGAAGAGGCGCTTGCGATCGTCGTGGAGCGTCGTGCGATATGCGGCAAACGTCGTGCTGACCATCCCCAGGAACCCGGCCGTCTCTTTCGGATGGTAGAGCAGGGGCGGGTCGTCAACGATCCGGAGGTCGCCGCCGACGTCTTCCGCCATGCGCGGGAAGGCGTGAGCGCGCGACTCGGATTTCGCTTTCTTTATCGAGGCCGCATACTCGCGCCGTTCCTGCGCCGAACCGACGATCTCGGCGAGCTTCGCCTCGTCGAGACGCGCGTACCAGACTTCGAGCACCGGCATCGTCGCAAAGGCACGAATGCGCTCGCGGTACCCGCACGCGCATTCGAGCGTCGCGGCGCGCACGTCCGAGGGCTCGAGGCCGAGGTGGCGGCCGGCGATGACGACGCTCGTGACGAGACGCTTGACGTCCCACTCCCACGCGCCGAGCGTCGTCTCGTCGAAATCGTTGACGTCGAAGACGAAGCGGCTCTCGGGCGTCCCGAAGCCGCCGAAGTTTAAGAGGTGCGCGTCGCCGCAGATCTGCGCGCGAATGCCGGAGACCCGCGCGGCGGCGAGATCGCTTGCCATAATGGCGGCGGCGCCGCGATAGAACGTAAACGGGCTCTCGATCATGCGGCCGTATCGGATCGGCAACAGGTCCGCCAGCCTGCCGGCGTCGCTGCGCTGCAGCACCTCGACCGGGTCGGGACGCCCCGGCCACGGTCGCCACTCCCCTTGGTCCTGCCGCGTCAGCCGGGACCGCAAGGCCTTCCCGGCCTTAGCGGCCTCTTCGGTCGATCGTCCCGGCGGCTTCGCCCAGTCAACCATGGCCGGCGCCCTTAGCCGGCTCCGACAATTATCTGCATCGTCCCAGCGTCTCCGCTGCCCCCGCGGTCGAGTCCTTCGGGCCTCGAAATTCGCGGATTATTCACAGGCCCTGGATACCTATTGGCAGCCAGGGTGGTAGGCTGCTCTCATTGAACCGCCACCCCAACGAATTCTCACGCATTTAGGAAGGAATGAAAACAGGATGAAGCGTCTCGTGACGTCACTACTCGGCGCGTGCGTGCTTGCGGCGACCTCGTTCGCCGTCGGCTCCGCGAGCCCGCCGAGCCTCACTGGAACTTGGAGCGTCGAACAGACCGGTGCCAACGGCAGCTCGACCTCGACCATCACGTTGAAGCAATCCGGAAACGCGATCGTCGGAACCAACTCGGCGAACGGGAACGGCTTCAATGGCACGTTCGTCAATGATACCCAGATCAACGGCAAGTGGCACGGCCCCGGCGGCGCCGGCTGGCTGACCGTGTACGTCAGCCCGAACGGTCACAGCTTCAACGGAACGTGGGGCTACAACGGGCGCGCCGCCAATGGCTCGTTCATCGGCAACAAGGTTCTGCCGCCCTCGCCGCTGTCGGCTGCCGGTACGTGGAACGTAGCCGGCGCAGGCGGACCGACGGCATTCGTCGGCAAGATGAAGTGCACGCAGTCGGGTCCGTCGGTGGTCTGCATCGCCGGCGGGGTGACCCTCAACGGAAAGCAGACTCCCAGCGATCCGCGCAAAGTCAGAGCGACGTTCAACATGGGCGGTCAGTCGGGTGTCTTCTCGTTCTGGTTCAACAACGACAACAACAGCTTCAACGGCGTGTGGTGGAAGGGCAACGGCACGGGAACGCCGACCGGCCGCGTCGTCGGGCAGCGCGCTCTCTAAGCGCAAGGCAGAAAGCGAATCGGGCGAGCGCACAGCTCGCCCGATTCTTTAGTTAACGATGCAACTCGGGATGATCGGCCTCGGCCGAATGGGCGCCAACATGGTCCGCCGACTCATGCGCGCGGGCCACGATTGCGTCGTCTACGATCGTAACGCCGACGCGGTGAAAGCATCGGCGGCCGACGGCGCGACCGGCGCGTCATCGCTCGACGACTTCGTCAAGAAACTCCAGAAGCCCAGAGCGGTCTGGCTGATGGTTCCCGCAGCGGTCGTCGACTCGAGCATCGCAACCATCTCGCCGCTGCTGGAAGCGGGCGACGCGCTGATCGACGGCGGAAATTCCTACTACATTGACGATATCCGCCGCGCCGCGTCGCTGCAGCCGAAGGGCATCGAGTATCTCGACGTCGGCACGAGCGGCGGCGTCTGGGGATTGGAACGCGGCTATTGCATGATGATCGGCGGGCCGCGCGACGCCGTCGCGCGCCTCGATCCGATCTTTCTGGCGCTCGCGCCGGGACGCGGCGAGATCCCGCGCACGCCCGGCCGCGAGAAGGCCGGCGGCACCGCGGAACTCGGTTATCTCCACTGCGGTCCGAGCGGCGCGGGTCACTTCGTGAAGATGGTGCACAACGGCATCGAGTACGGTCTCATGGCCTCGTACGCCGAAGGTCTCAACATCCTACGCGGTGCGAACGTCGGCAAGTCCAAACAGGTTGCGAGCGCCGAAGAGACGCCGCTGCGCGATCCGCAAGATTACCAGTACGATCTCGATCTCCCCGACATCGCCGAAGTTTGGCGGCGCGGCAGCGTCATCGCGTCGTGGCTGCTCGATCTCACCGCAACGGCGCTGACCGAAGATCCGAGCCTCGAAAAGTTTGAAGGACGCGTCTCCGATTCCGGCGAGGGGCGCTGGACGATCAAAGCGGCGATCGACGAGGCGATTCCGGCGCCGGTGCTCACCGCGGCGCTCTACGAGCGTTTCGCCTCGCGCGGCGATGCCGAGTTCGCGAACAAACTCCTATCGGCGATGCGCTACGAGTTCGGCGGTCACCTCGAAGAGAAGTAACGCTAGCGCAGCGCGAAATAACCGACGACGGCGCTGCCGAGAATAAACCACACCGGGTTGACGCTCGTGCGAACGACCGCGACGAACGTCACGAGCGCGAGCGCCGCCGTCAGCCATCCGGTCACCGCGCCCTTACCGAACGTGATGAGGCCGGCGACGGCGAGGCCGATCGCAACCGGGCCGAGGCCTTTCTGAATCGAGTCGCGCCACGGCCAGTTCGCAAGCTTCTTCCAGAGGCGGCCGACGCCGAACGTCAGCACGCCGGTCGGCACGAAGAAAGCGAGCGCGCAGACCACGGCGCCGACGAACCCGGCGACCATCTCGCCGACTTCGGCTACCATCATCATGTTCGGCCCCGGCGACATCTGGCCGGTGCTGTAAACGTGAATCAGCTGTTCGTCGGTCAGCCAATGGTGGACGCCGACCACGAGCACCTTCATCTCCGGAAACGCCGCCATCCCGCCGCCGATCGTCAGCAGCGAGAGATAGGAGAAGACGCGGATCAGTGCAGGGACTTGATCCATTCCTCTTGCTCCTCGGCCGGCTTCTCCGGCACAACGTGCGGACGATACGTGAAGATCGCGAACGCGCCGACCGCCAGCAGCGTCACCGGTACGCCCAACTTGAAGTAATTGACGCCCAAGATCGCGGCCGTCACGAAGAACGCGTCGTAGAATCCACGCAGCGACTTCTTCCCGATCTTGAACCACGTCGCCGCGATCATCCCGGTCGCGGCGGCGGCGACGCCGCGGAGCGCGGCGCTCGCCAGCGGCCGCGCCTGCGAGTGGCTGTAGACGAGCCCGGCCGCAACCATGAAGAAAAAGGCCGGAATGCACATGCCGAGCAGCGCGAGCGTCGCTCCGAACCAGCCGCCGAGCCGGTCGCCCGCGAGGATCGCGATGTTCGTCGCGTTGAGACCCGGCAGCGTGTTGCTGATCGACGTGATCTCGAGAAACTCGACGTCGTCGAACCACTTCTTCTTGCGGACGAGCGAGTCGCGCAGATAAGCGACGACGCCGCCTCCGAAGCTGACGGCGCCGATCGTCAAGAACGTGAGAAAGATGTCGAGTTTCGACGCCTTACTCATGGCTCTGCGGCGGATTTCCTTTCATTCGATAGACGAGGCCGGTCTTCGTCGTTCCGAGATAGAGCCAACCGGTCGCGATCAACTGCAACTTGATGTAGAGCTCCTCGACGCGCTGCTTCGCCATCTCTTGCACGTCCTCTCTGCGGTCGAACTTCGTCTGGTAGGCGAACTCGCCGCACATCACCTTGTGGTCGCCGAGCGACCGCCACAGCGAGATGTTGCACTTCGCCGCCAAACCTTTGCCGAATTCGAGCGTGCCGAGATCCATGAGCACCTCTTCGACGAGCGTCGAGTTCACGAGCTCGACCTTGCCTTCGGCCGATCCGATCAGTCCGGCGACGGCCGGAAGGACGCGCGCGATCGTCTGCAGGTTCGTTCGATCGGCCTCGTGCACCGAACTGAGCGGGAAGATGCAGTTGTGCGAGAAGAGCAAGCGGTAGCCGCCGACCTGGTCCTTGAGCGGCACCGCTTCCGACTTGAACTTCACGCGATAGGGGCCGGCAATCTTCGGGCGCACGTCAACCGAAGCGGCGAGCGACATGTCCGGATTGCGGAACTTGAAGACGATCTCGGGATCTTCGATCGGAAAGCCGTCCTGATACGCGGTGCGCCGGCGCAGAATGTAGGAATTGTTGTAGAGCCGGAAGTCGGCCGTATCGAGGAACATCACTTCTCGAATGCGCGGCCGCAGTTTCGAGAGATCGAAGGGACTGTAACGCACGCCCTTCACCTTCGATGCCGCCTCGGCGACGAGTTCGCTGAACGACTTGAAGCCGCGAACCGAATAGAAGAAATCCGGCTTGAGGATCAGTTTTGCATCGAAGAACTGAACGCGATCGTGCGGATTTCCATCGGCGTAGGTGAGGGCTCCGTTGTCGGAGACTTGCGCTGTCGTCATGAGGCGGACTCCTTTTATATCTTCTTACTTTGGCGGTGTATAGCAGGCTCAGCCGTCGTTTGCCTGCTACCGTAGGGAGCGACGGCGGGGGAGCGGAATCTCGCCCGAGATGAAGCCGGCGATTTCGCTACGAGCGCCCGTGGTTTGCTTTGCCGTCTTGGTTGCGAGTTGCGCCCACGCGAACCTTTCGCCGCTCCCCGCCGCACCGGCCCAAGCAAGCGCAGCCGGGAAGCGTCCCGCCTCGTTCACCTCGCTCTTCAGCTTCAACGGAAGCAACGGCAAGGTGCCCTACGCCGCCTTGATCGCCGAGTCGGCTACGCTCCTCGGCACGACCTACGGCGGTGGCGACGCCGACGAAGGCACCGTCTTCACGATTAAGACGTCCGGCAACTCGCAGTCGGTTATCTACCCGTTCAAAGGCGGCAAGGACGGCGCGCTTCCGCAGGCCGCGCTCCTCGATGCCGGCGGCACGCTCTACGGAACGACCGTCAACGGCGGCGGATCCGGCGACGAGGGAACCGTCTTCGCGATTGCAGCCTCCGGCAAGGAGAGCGTTCTGCATCGCTTCACCGGCTACACCGACGGCGCGAACCCGTACGCCGGCCTCATCGAGGTTGGCGGAACGTTCTACGGCACGACGGCCGGCGGCGGAACGCACTCCGCCGGAACGGTCTACACGATCTCGCCTTCGGGTTCGGAGAGCGTCATCTACAGTTTCGGCGCGCGTTACACCGACGGCTCGACGCCGGTCGCGCCGCTCGTCAACGCCGGCGGAACGCTCTACGGCACGACCGCGTACGGCGGCGAGTCCTATCGCAGCAAGCACTGCTCGAGCTCCGGCTGCGGCAGCATCTTCAAGATCACCGCGTCGGGGGCCGAGACGATCGTCTATAGCTTTGCCGGCGGAAAGAACGGCTCGATGCCGATGGCCGCGCTGACGAACGTCGGCGGCACGCTCTACGGAACGACGTCGGCGGGCGGCACGAGCAACGACGGCATCGTCTTCAAGTTCGCCGGCGCAAACAAAGAGACGGTGCTTCACACGTTCAAGGGCGGCTCGGACGGCGCAATGCCGTCGTCGGCGCTGACGAACGTAAACGGAACGCTCTATGGAACGACGTCGGCGGGCGGGTCGAGCGACGAAGGCACGATCTTCAAGATCACGACCGCCGGAAAAGAGACGGTGCTCTACTCGTTCACGGGCGACGACGGCGCGATCCCGGAGGGCGGGCTGGTCTACTCCGGCGGCACGCTCTACGGAACGACGGCCGCCGGCGGCGCGAACGGCGAGGGAACGATCTTCAGCATCGCTCCCTAGCGCGGGGCTAACACTTGCGGGTGAGGCTATACCCGTCGCCGCGCAGATGCTTGCCGTCCGCGGAGATCGTCATCGTGTGATTCCCGTAGTAGGTGAGCGTCACAACGTTCCCTTTGATCCCCCAGTTGCCCGAGACCCCGTCGCTGTCGGTAACGTCGCCGGTGAGCGTCATCGTGAACGTGAGGCCGGGCTTGTCGTCCGAGACCCAGGTGCCGACGAGGTTCGTCGTCGCGCATCCGGTCGGGATCGGAGTCGGCGTCGGAATCGGTGGGAGCACGGCGATCGCGCCGCCATAGAACTTGTGCGCGACGTCGAGGCAGAGCGCGTCGGCGCTATACGGATTGTCGGGCAACTGCACGACGCACGTGAACAACGCGACGTAGCCTTTCGGCAGCGCGTAACAGCGCACGCTCGCGACCGCCGTCGGCGTGCCCGCGATCCCGTTCGCCGAGACGGCCGACCAGTCACCGCTTCCCGGGCTCGACTCCGTCGCGTTCAGAAGAAACGCGGCGAGCGAAGCCCTCGCCTTGGCGCCGCACTCGTCTTGAGAACCTTGCGGACTGACGTATCGGATGCCGACCGACATGTCCACCGCAGCCGGCGCGGCGCCGCCCGACCAGACGATCGAGACCGCAAGCGCCGCGAGCGCCATCGCGATGCGGCGCGCTATCGCACCTCTCAATGCGGGCCTCCCGTGCCGAACGCCGCGGTGATCTTCGCGCAGAGCGCGCTCGCCGTATCCTGATTCGGCGGCACTTGCGCGGCGCAGGTGAACATGACGAGATAACCGCTGTCGAGCGGATAGCAGTGGATCGCCGCCGCCGCGAACGAGTTTCCGGAGGAATCCGGTGCGCTCGCCGCCTTCCACTCGCCGGTGTCGCCGCTTCCGACCTCGGAGACGTCCTGGAGGACGGCCGACAGGGCGCTCTTCGCGTTTGCGTTGCAGAGCGTCTCCGATTGGCCGTTGACGACCTTGCGGGCGCCGACGAAGACGTCGAGCGCCGCGGAGCTCTTCGTGGTGGCCGAGCCGAAGACGAGTGCGAAGGCTACGGCGAGCACCGTTACGCGGTTCCGAGATATCCTAGCCACAGGCGACCTCCTCGGGCCTGAGCGTTAGACGAGCGCAAAGCCCTCCCTTCCGGAAGGCGCCCGGGTCGGGCGCCGGAACTCTATGCGCATGCTGCGCACCATGCTTATCGCGCTCTCCATCGCGCTGCTCGGCGCCGTCGCCGCGAACGATCCCTACGTCTGGCTCGAGAACGTGCACGGCACGCAAGCGATCGCGTGGGTCAAGGCCGAGAACGCCAAGACGCTGCGCGTCCTGCAGAGCGATCCGAACTTTTCGGCGCTCTACGCGAGCGCGCTGAAGATCGTCGAGGCGAAGGATCGCATTCCGGCGCCCGAGTTCGTCGCCGGCCAGATCTATAATTTCTGGCAAGACGACGCGCACGTGCGCGGGATCTGGCGGCACACGACGCCGGCCGATTTCGCGAGCGCGAATCCGGCATGGACGACCGCGTTCGATCTCGACGCCGTCGCGAAGGCTGAGAACGCGAACTGGTTCTGGAAGGGCGCCGACTGCCGCTGGCCGGCCGACGACCGCTGCCTGCTCTTCCTCTCCGACGGCGGCGAAGACGCGGTCACCGTCCGCGAGTTCGACACGCGCACCGGCGCGTTCGCGCCGGACGGCTTCGTGCTCTCGCGCGGCAAGCAGCGCGTCGCGTGGGAAGGTCCCGATACGCTCTTGATCTCCCGCGAATGGTCGCCGGGCGACCTGACCGAGTCGGGCTATCCTTTCATCGTGAAGCGGTTGCAACGCGGCCAGCCGCCCGCGGCCGCCGTCGAGGTCTTTCGCGGCGCGAAGAGCGACGGCGGCTACGGCGTCACGCCGGTCGTCTTCCACGACGGCGCGGGCAACGAGGCGACGCTCATCGTCCGGCCGCTCTCGACCTTCACTTCAGAGGTGTATCTCGTAACGAAGAACGGCCCGCAGCGTCTCAACCTCCCGTCGAAGTCGAACCCCGCCGGCCTCGTTGCGGGACGCCTGCTCGTCACGCTCGACCAAGACTGGAACGCCGGCGGCTCGCACTTCACGCAGGGCTCGCTCGTCGCCCTCGATCTCGCGCAAGCGACCGCCGATCCGCAGAACCTCCGTCCCTCGCTCGTCTATGCCCCGGGACCGCGCGAGACGCTCGAGGCCGTCGCGGTGACGAAATCGCGCGCGCTGCTCGTCACCTATGAGAACGTGCGCGGGCGCGCGTGGGTTTACACGCCGGGCGCGGGCGATTGGTCGAAGCAGCGCCTCGATCTCCCCGATAACTCGTCTATCTTTATCGCCGACGCCGACGGGAAGAGCGAGAACGCCTACGTGACGACGACGGGCTTCCTGCAGCCGCCGGCGCTCTGGCACGTCGATGCCGGCACCGCCGCGGTTGACGTGGCGAAGACCTCGCCCGCGCGATTCGACGCGTCGAACGACGTCGTCGAGCAACGCGAAGCGACGTCGAAGGACGGCACGAAGGTTCCATACTTCATCGTCCACCCGGCGAACATGCAGCTCGACGGCAACAACCCGACGATTCTCTACGCGTACGGTGGATTCGGCGTCTCGGAGACGCCGACGTACAGCGGCATCATCGGCAAACTCTGGCTCGAGCGCGGCGGCGTCTACGTACTCGCGAACATCCGCGGCGGCGGCGAGTTCGGGCCCGCCTGGCACGAGGCCGGATTGACGGTCCACCGCCAACGCATCTACGACGACTTCGCCGCGGTCGCGCAAGACCTCATCGCGACGAAGGTAACGAACCCGAAACGGCTCGGCATCCAAGGCGGATCGAATGGCGGCTTGCTGATGGGCGTCGAGTTCACCCAGCATCCGAATCTCTTTCAAGCCGTAGATATCCAGGTGCCGCTGCTCGACATGCTGCGATTCGAGCAGATTCAGGCCGGCGCGTCGTGGACCGGCGAGTACGGCAGCGTCTCGAACGCGCAGCAGCGCGCCTTCCTCGCCTCGATCTCGCCGTATAACAATCTCAAGCCGGGCGTGCGCTATCCCGAGCCGCTGATCTGGACGACGACGAAAGACGACCGGGTCGGACCGCAGCACGCGCGCAAGTTCGCCGCGAAGCTATCGGCGCTCCACGACCCTTACTTCTTCTACGAGGTGATCGAGGGCGGGCACGGCTCCGGCGCCAACCTGCAGGAGCGAGCCTTCACGAGCGCGCTCGAGATGACGTACTTCGTTCGGAAGTTGATGTACTAGTCGCTGTCCGGCGGGACGTACGAGGGGCGCTCGTCGAGAAAGCGCTGGCGCGAGTACGGCGCCGGAATCGGCACGAAGGCGCGGGGCTGCTGGGCAAAATCGAAGGCGTCGAGCATGCTCGCCGCGCGCGTGTCGGTAAAGCCGCGCGACGGCGGTCCGATCGGCGGTAATCCGAACGTCTCCTCGACGAGTTTGAGAATGCTGCCGAACTCGTACTGCGTGTGCGAAACGTAACCGCTGCGCGCGTACGGCGAGATGACGATGCACGGCACGCGCAGCCCGAGGCCGCGAAAATCCAGTTGCGGCGGCGGCGCGTCGTCGTACCAACCGCCCCAGTCGTCCCACACGACGACGATCGCGGTCGAGTTCCAGTACGGGCTTTCGCCGATCGCGTTGACGATCGAAGCGACCCACGACGGCCCGCGGTCGTACCCGCTGCCCGTGTGATCGGAGTCCTGCCAGTCGGGCGTCACCCACGAGACCTGCGCGAGCGTGCCGTTGGGAACGTCGCGCAGAATCTTCGTCTGGGGCGTGATGACGTTCTGCCAATCCGAGCCGTAGCGAACGGCGTGAATCGAGTCGAAGACCGACCAGACCTTGCCCGGGAGGCGCGTCAGCGGCGACGCATAGTATTTCCACGAGATGCCGGCGGCGTCGAGCCGGCCGGCGATGGTCGGAAAGTTCTCGTAACACGGAAACGGCCCGTTGAACCGCTCGACGCGAGCGGAGGTGAGGGTGAACGTCCGCGTGCCCTGCGGCGCGTCGCAGCCCCACGGCAGTCCGTCGGGCGCGTCGACCTCTGCGATCGGCTTCGGCTCGATCGTCGTGTTCGCAGCGACGAGACTGAGGTGCGACGTGTAACTCGGACCGAACTCCGTCGGAAACATGCGGTCGGCGAGCACGTATTGGCGGGCCATCGCCCAATATGGAGCGCTCTCGCGGCGCGGAACGTACGCGTACGCGTAATCGAGCGGGCCGCCATAAAAGTGCTCGTGCTCGAAGCCGTTCATCTTCCCACCGTTCCAGCCGCCGATCGCGTCGCGCCAGTTATTCTCGATGTTTCCCGGATTCTCGAGCGGCGTCGAGCGCAGCGCAATTTTCTTCTTACCGGCATAGCCGAAGCGCGGCGCGTCGGCGCCGGGATATCCGGAGAAGAGATTATCGAAGCTGCGGTTCTCTTGCACGACGATCACGACGTGCTTGATGTAGGCGCTCGGCGCGCCGCTGCCGGGCGCAGGTTGCGTCGCGACCGACGTGGCGCCGCAAGCCGCGAGCCACGGAAGAGTTAGAAGCGGAGCGGTGCGGAGTGCTAGGGCGAGCTTCGTAGCAGCGACTCGGGGATGCCCGACGCCTGACGAATTTCGTCGACGTCCTTGATCAGCGCTTCGCCGATGCTATCCTTCGCGGGACACGTAAGATCGGAAGAGGTCCAGTCCTGCCACGTCACGCGCATCGTGCTGCCGAACGAGACGCTCTTCATGCACGCAACCGTCACGGCGGTCTCCTTGCGCGCGGCCGCGAGGTCGGCGAAGAAGCGCGACGCGGTTGCCGCCGGAAGCGTGAACGGCTTCGGCGTGCTCGCCGCGCTGCCGTCGCGATTCTGCAGGTTCGACGTTCCTCGGCCGTCCGACGAGACTTCTATCTTGTAGCCGTAGGCGTTCGTCGAACCCGAGTTCACGATGACGGCGCTATCGGGAGGCGTTGCTGCCACAAACGTTGCAATCGCGAGCGCGGCGATGAGAATTCCGGGTGATCGCATGGGTGACGTCCTTTAGAATGCGCCGATACCGTTCGGCGTTCCCAATCCGGTTGGGCCGTCGAAGCCGACGCGGGCTGTGCAGATATACTTCACGGCCGACGCGCAGTTGACCCCCAGATACGCATCCAAGTTGTTCCCCGAGGTCACGTCGTAGAGATTCCCCTGACGGTGCTTCCAGATATAGGAAGCGCCCGTTCCGTTGCCGACGTTCCCCCCGAGCGCGGCGACGCCGGCAACGATCTGCGTCGAAGCGCTCGTTCCGCCGAAATCGAAGAAGCAGTTCGGCGGCGTGCATCCCTCTTCGGAGTTGTAGACGATCACCGGCGTGCGCAGCGAGGCCGTCGCCGCGGTGTCGGCCGCCGAGCGCATCGAGCACTGCTCGTCGGTCTGCCAGGACGGCTTGGAGATCTTCTTGCTGCACGCGCTGCCGGTCGCGCCGCACGGGCCGCCGCACGCGTCGAACGTCCAGTCGTTCCAGACCGTCTCGCTCCAGCCGCGTTTATTCTGCTGGTCGCGGACGAGATGCGTTCCGCCGACGCAGACGACGTAGGTGTACGTGCACGGCTGAATCGGGCCGCCGCCGTAACTGCCGCCGCCGCCGTTGTCGCCCGCCGCGGCCGCGATCACGACGCCGGGCTGATCGAAGATGGAGTTGTTGCCGCCTTCGGGCCCCGAGCCCCACGAGAGGCCGATGAACTTCGCGCCGAGCCGGCCCGCGGTCTTCACGCCGGTATACAGGTTGCTCGTGTAATCGTTATTCGCCTGAATGAGGATGATCTTGCAGTTCGGACAGATCGCCGAGACCATGTCGAGGTCGAGGGATTCCTCGCCCTTCCAATCGTCGCTCGCGGGCGGCTCGGGCGGCAACGACGTTCCACCGGTTTGATTGAGGATCCGCAAGCACTTGCTCTGGACGCTGCACGCGGAGAGGCCCATCGTCTTGCGATACATGGCGAGATCCGCCGCGGCGTGCTTATAGCCGTACGCATCGACGATCGCGACGACTTTGCCCTTGCCGGCCGTCAGCGACGGCAGATCGTAGGCCTCTTGCAAATCGATCGGGCAGTAGCCCGAGCCGGACTGGAAGGGACACCCCTCGGAGTCGCCCTCGCCGCGAAATTGCGGCGTCACTCCCACGGAGGGCATCACGTCGGTTCGCGCCAGCGCGAAGCACCGCGCGCGCGAGGGGTCGCCGAGCGTCGAGCAGAGCTGCCGCACCGGATTGGCGGTCAAGAACGGCACCTCGCCGTTGCTCTGCCCTTGCAGCGGCGTCTGCGGAACGATGGACGTGCCAAAGGAGCGGCCCGAGCATGCGGCGAGCACGACGACGGCCAATAGCGGAAGAGCTTGAACGATTCTACGATTCACGTGGACCTCCAACCCAATAACGCGGCAGCTTGCCCCGTCGTTCCCTAAGAGCCACAAGAGTTCGCATGTCCGCCCTTCCGCCACCTATCCGCCACCGCATCGCGACGCCTTTTGGCCGCGATTTGTTGATTGTAGGCAACGGAGAAGCGATCGTCGCCAGCGATTTCGTCGCCCCCAGGCGAACGCGCGACCCCAAACCGAGCGACGCGCTGCTCGCCGAGGCGAGCGCCCAGGTGCGGGCCTACTTCGCGCGCCGGCTGCGGCGTTTCGACCTGCCGCTTTCGTTCGCGGGCACGGCGCTCCAACGCGATGCCTGGCGCGCGGTCGCGGCGCTGGCGTTTGGGGAGTTCGTCTCCTACGCCGACGTCGCGCGCGCGATCGGGCGGCCGCTCTCGCATCGCGGGGTCGCGGCGGCGATGTCGCTCGCGCCGCTCGACCTCTTCGTGCCGGCGCATCGCGTCGTCGGCGCCGACGGCCGCATCAAAGGCGCTCGCGCGGGCTCGATGCGCGTTCGCCTCGCACGTTTCGAAGGGTTTCGCGCGGCGGTTACTCCTTGACGGCGTCTATCACGACGATGCCGCGACCGCCGAAATCGCGCAGTTGATCGAGCGCGGCGATTGCCGCACCGATCGGCGTATCGGGATTCGTCGCTTCCGTTATCGAGAATCCCGTCTGCTTCTTCGCTTGCGCGTCGAGCGGATCGCGCAGCATCGACGGCACGTGACTGAAGCGGCCGATCATGCCGAGCATCGGTCCGATCTTCTCATCCACCGTCTGCGGGTCCACGACCATGACGGCGATCCCGTGACGTTTGCCCTGGTCGGTGCCTTCGAAGACCGCGAAATCTATCCCGAGCGTCCGCATGTGCGTGCGCACCGCATCCACGCCGTTGCCGTTGACCGCGACGCGATAGCCGGAGGGCGGATGCGCGTCGAGGTCGTCGAGCCAGGCTTCGAGCGCCGGCATCATCGCCTGGGTGCCGGCGACGACGTCGTGGCCGTCGTAGGTCCCGGCTCCCTGCGACAAGATCGCGCTGTCGGCCGCGCCGGGCTGCGCCTTGACCGTCGTACGCCAGCCGCGCGCAGCGAGCACGTTCGCGCCGTCGAACATCGGGAACGCAATCGGGTTCGTCGCACCGGGAGAGGGGCCACCTCCAGAACCGTGGTTCGCGCTCGAACACCCGGCCAGCACGGCGGCGGCTGCGAGCGCCGCAAGCCATGAATGCTTCACTCGAAGGCCGATTCGAGGAGAACCTCACCAGCCCCCGTAAGCCGTTGCGGTGCCGCTATCGTACGGATCGTATCTCAAAGTAAACGAGCTTCTCGAGTTGCAGCAGCCGCTCTCCAGGCCGCAGCACCACGACGAGATGCTCTTCATTATCATTCATCAGGTTTACGAGCTGTGGTTCAAGCAGTTGCTGCACGAAATCGACGCGACGATGCAGGCGCTCGATCGCGACGACCTCTTGCGCGTCGCCAAGCACTTCCGGCGGATTCATACGATCCAGCGGCTGCTCGAAGAGCAAGTGGACGTCCTCGAGACGATGACGCCGCAAGAGTTCAACCAATTCCGCGACCACCTCAACCCCGCCAGCGGCTTTCAATCGGTGCAGTTCCGCGAGCTGGAGTACGCTTGCGGCGTACGCCGCGGCGATCTGCTGAAGTATATCGAGTTAAGCGACGCGCAGCGCGCGCGGCTCGAGCGGCGCGCGAACGAGCCGTCGCTCTACGATCGCGTCAAGGCGCTGCTGGAGCGGCGGGGTTTCGCCGCCGGCTCGAGCGAGGAGTTGCTCGAGAGCTTCCGGCGGATCTACACGAACGAGGCGCGGAACTACGATCTCTACATGCTGCTCGAGGATCTCATCGAGTTCGACGAGCGCTTTCTGCTCTGGCGCGGGCGCCACGTCCGCATGGTCGAGCGCATGATCGGCCAGAAACAGGGAACCGGCGGCTCCTCCGGAGCGCGGTACCTCGAGAGCACGCTCGCCTTCCGCTTCTTTCCGGAGCTCTGGGAGGTGCGAACGCTCCTCGGCGACGGGAGCTATGCATGAGCGAGATGCTGACCGAATCGGGCGACCTGACGCGCTGGCGCTCCGAGTTTCCGATCCTCTCGAACTCGACGTATCTCGTGAGCCACTCGATGGGCGCGGCGCCGGTCGCCTCGCACACCGCGCTCGAAGCCTACTGGGACGAATGGGCGGCCGACGGTCCCGAGGCATGGGAGCGTTGGCTGCCGCGCATCGCGCAGATCGCCGACGGGATCGGCGCGATCGTCGGCGCGCCGCCCGGATCGATCTTCTTGGGACCGAACGTCTCGGTGCTCCAGGCGGCGCTCGCAACGTCCTTCGACTTTCGCGGCGCGCGTAACGAGGTTGTCTACGAAGCGCTGCAGTTTCCGTCGCTGACCTACGTCTGGCGCGAGTGGGAGCGCTTCGGCGCCGCCGTGCGCGTCGTGCCGTCGGACGACGGGCGGACGATCCCGACCGAGCGGATCGTCGAAGCGATCACCGAGAAGACGGCGATCGCGGTGATCTCGCACGCGTACTACGTCTCCGGCGCGATCGCCGACGTGCGCGCGATCCAGCGGCGCTGCCGCGAGGTCGGCGCGCTGCTCTGCGTCGACGCCTACCAAACGACCGGCGTCTTCCCGTACGACGTGACCGAGTGGGACCTCGATATCGTCACCGGCGGATCGCACAAGTGGCTCTGCGGCGGGCCGGGCTGCGGCTGGATCTACGTGAAGCCCGCGTTGCGCGCGACGTTTCGTCCGGCGGTCACCGGCTGGATGGCGCACGCGCGGCCGTTCAACTTCGAGCCGGCGCCGATCGACCTGGCGCCCTCGATGTATCGCTTCGGCAACGGAACGCCGACGATTCCCGGCTACATGGTCGCGCAGCCGGGTCACGAGATCGTCGCGGCGATCGGCGTCGCGCGGATCCGCGAACGCAACGTCCAGTTGACCGAACGGATCGTCGCGCTCGCGCTCGAGCGGGGCCTGCGCGTGAACTCGCCGCTCGATGCGACGATGCGAACCGGTTGGATCGGCATCGATTTCGACGGCTCCGATGCGGCCTATCGCAGGCTGATCGAGCGGCGCGTCTTCGTGGATTACCGCCCGGGCTGCGGAATCAGGGTCGGACCGCACTTCTACACGGCCGACGACGAGATCGACGCGTTCTTCGCAGTACTCGACGCCGTGGCGTAACGTGATCGTCGATCATACGAACGTGGGCGCCGCATTCCGGCGCCTTTCGATTCCGGTTGCGGTGCAGATGCTCGGCGATCAGCTGCTGGGCACCGTCGATACGATCGCGATCGGCAGCATCGGCACGGTCGCGCTCGCCGGCGCGACCGCGGCGAACGCCGTCTTCGTCTCGATCGCATTCGCCGCATACGGATTCATGCTTGGAACGTCCATCGTCGCGGCGCAGCGCATCGGCGCGAGCGACGTGGACGGCTTTGCGCGGACGGTGCGGGCCGGTATCGCGGTGCCGCTGCTCATCGGCCTCGTCGCCTTCTGCACGAGCCTCTTCTGGGCGCCTGCGGCCATCCACGGTTTGGTCGGCGGCCTCGCGAGCGCGCACGCGAGCGCGATCTACCTCATGCTGCGCTGCGCGTCGATCCTGCCGATCGCGATCTCCGGCACGTTGATCGTCGGCTTGGGCGCCGCGGGCAACCGCGCCATCGGCATTCTCGTGCTCGTGCTCATCAATCTCTTGCACATCCCGCTGCTGCTGATGCTCGGCCTGGGCTGGTGGACGCACCATCCGTTCGGGATCGTCGGCGCGGGCGTTTCGTCGCTGCTCTCCGAGACGGTCGCCGCGATCTACGCGATCGTCTACGTCGCGCGCCGCCCCGCCTATCGCGTCTTCTCCGAGCTGAGCCTCTCGTGGCCGCTCGCCTTCCGCTGCGCTCGGCTCGGACTGCCGGAATCGATCTTCCTCATCGGCGTCACCGTGCCCGACATCGCGATCGTCGCGATGCTCGCGCCGCTCGGCGCGATCTACGTCGCCGCGTTCCGCGCGCTCAACGTCGTCTCGGATCTCACCTTCGTCGTGCCGAGCCCGCTGCAGAGCGCGACGCAGGTCGTCATCGGGCAGCGTCTCGGCGCGCGCGACCCGGAAGGCGCGCGCTGGTTCTTCGAGCGCGCGCTGCGATTCTCGCTGATCGTCACGACGATCGCGGGCATCGTGACCGCCGCGCTCGCGTGGCCGCTCGCCTACATCTTCACGCTCGACGCCGCGGTCGCGTCGATCGCCGCGCTGCCGCTCGCGCTCCACATGGTGACGCTGCCGCTCAAGGGCTGGGCGATGGTCGCGCTCGCGCCGATCCGCGCGTCGGGCGACACGCGCTTTTCGATGACGGTCGGCATCCTCTGCAGCCTCCTCGTCATCCCGCTGGCGTGGATCGGCATCGAGCGCCTCCATATCGGCCTCTACAGCGTCGCGCTCGGCTGGATCGCCGCCTGGGCCGTGCGCGCGGCGCTGACGCAGTGGAAGCTGCGCGACGGCTCCTGGACGCGGCGGGCTCCGCTCGCGGCCTAAAGAATAGAGCGGAAATGGCGTTCACCGAGGGATTCATCTCGGAGCTCGTCGGGCGCCGGGTGACGATCGACGACCTCCCCATCGGTAAGGTTTCCGACCTCCTCGTCGGCAAGCCCGACGCCGTCTTTCCGCAGATCGACGGGCTCGTCGTCAAAACGGCGCAGGGCCTGCGCTTCGCGCCGATCGAGACGGTCGCCGACGTGGACCGCGACGGCAACGTCGCGCTCACGATGGCGCCGAAGGAGCCGGCGCCGCCCGAACAAGAGGAACTCTATCTCGTCGCCGACGTGCTCGACAAGCAGATCGTCGACGTGGACGGCCGCAAGGTCGTGCGCATCAACGACATCGAGGTCGCGAACACCGGCGGCCGGCTGCGCGTCGTCGCCGCCGACGTCGGCCTCGCGGGCCTGCTGCGCCGCCTCGGCCTGCGGGCGTTCGGCCGGCGCCTCTCGCGCATCGAAACCGTCCGCCGCTCGATGATCGCGTGGGATTCGGTCGCGCCGATTCGCGACGTCAATCCTTCGCAAGTGCGGCTCTCCGTCAAGAAGAGCCGGCTCGCGCGCCTCCATCCCTCGGAGCTCGCCGAGATCATCGGCGATCTCTCATCGCGCGAGGCGCTCGCCGTCGTCGGTCAGCTCGACGACGAGACCGCTGCCGACGCGTTCGAGCATCTCGACGCGGAGACGCGCAAGAGCCTGATCGAGGATATCGGCACCGAACGCGCCGCCGACATCATCGAAGAGATGGACGCCGACGACGCGGCCGATCTGCTTGCCGACCTCCCCGAAGAGCAGCAGACGCAATTGCTCGCCGAGATGAGCGCCTACACCGCCGGCGAGCTGCGCGAACTCGTCAAGTATCCCGAAGACACGGCCGGCGGCTTGATGACGACCGATTACGTCTGGATCTATCCGCACCGCACGACCGAGGCGACGATCCGCAAGATTCGTGAGATCGCGCCCGCGTCGGAGTTCATCTACTATCTCTACGTCCTCGACAAGAACGACCATCTGCTCGGCACGCTCTCGCTGCGGACGCTGATGCTCGAGCTGCCGACGGCGTTCATCGAGCGCATCATGGAGACCGACATCGTGACGGTCGCTCCGGACGAGCCGGCCGTCGACGTCGCTTCGACGATCGCGAAGTACGATCTGCTCGCCGTCCCGGTGGTGGACGACGCGGGCAAGATGCTCGGCATCGTGACCGTGGACGACGCAATCGACGCGATCATGCCCGACGAGGTCGCGAAGAAACTGCCGCATCTGCGGCGCCACCGCTCGCGCCGCGCGGCGACGTGACCCCGGAGAAGATCGTCGAGTTCACCGAGGCGCTCGCGCGCGTCGCGGCATCGGGCGGCGGCCCGAAAGCGCTCGCGGCGCATCTCGCGCAGACGGCCGGCGGCGGCGTGCTGCTCGAGGACGCGCAGTGGCGACACATCGCGACCGCCGGTACCGGCGAGGTTCCGGCGAGCGCGCGCGAAACGGTCGAGTCGGGTGCGGCCGGCCGCGCGACGCGCGTAACGGCCGGCAATCACGAACTCGGCTGGCTCTCGATCTTCGGCACGAACTCCGCGGCGCAGACCGATCTCCTCTTGCGCTTAACCGCGGCCGCGATCGGCGTCGAGCTGGCGCGCGACGCGCCGGCGCCGCGCACGCGAACGACGGATTTCTGGGAAGCGCTGCTCCAACGGTCGTTTCACGACGCCGGCGCGGCACGCGAAGAGGCGCAAACGCACGGCGTTACGCTGGCGCCCTATTACGTCGCGGTCGCGCTCGAGGCCGAGTCGAGCGGCGACGCGCGCAAGCCGTCGGATCTACGCGAGGTGCGCGCGCTCGCGTGCGACGCCTTTGCGAGCGCGGGCGATCTCGGCTTGCTCGAACGCGGGCCGACCCTCTTCGTCTTCGTCCCCGCCGGTCGCACGGTCGACGCGAGCAACGCCCGGACCGCGGCGAGCCTCCTGCCGAAGAGCGCGGCGCGGCGCGCGCCGCACCTGCGCGTCTCCGGCGGCGTCGGCACGGTCGAACCGCCGGTGCGCGCGCGAGAGAGCGCGACCGCGGCGGAAGCGGCGCTCGCGATCGGACGCCGGGTCTACGGAAGCGGGCACGTCGCGGCCTACGACGATCTCGGCGCCTATGCGTTGATCTACGAGGGCGCGGGCGTCGAGCGACTGCGCGCGTTCGCATCGGCGGTGCTCGCGCCGCTGCGCGCCTACGACGAGAAGCATCAGACCGAACTGGAGCGGACGCTCAAGCTCTACTTCAAAGTCGGACAGAACGTGAAGACGGCGGCCGCGGAGTTGAACGTCCACCGGCACACGGTCTTCTATCGCTTGCGTCAGATCGGCGAGATCTGCTCGCGCTCGCTGGAGAACCCGCACGATCAGCTCACCCTTCGCTTGGCCGTTGCCGTCCATGAACTCCACGACTCGATCTGAGTGGCGCAGGCCCTCCGCAAAGCGCGAGGTCGTGCGCCTCGCGCGGGAGCGCGACGTCCGCTTCGTGCGCTTGGTCTTCGCCGACATCTTCGGCGTGAGCAAGAACGTCTCGATTCCGATCGACGAACTCGAGCCGGCGCTCGACGGGCGCATCACGTTCGACGGGGGCTCGATCGACGGGTTCGTCCGCGGCGAGGAGCTCGACATGCTCCTGCGCCCCGATCCCTCAACGTTTGCGATCTATCCGTGGCGCGCCGGCGGCGAGGGCTGCGAGGCGCGCTTGATCTGCGACATCGCGATGCCCGACGGCACGCCGTTCGAAGGCTGCCCGCGGACGACGCTGCGCCGGGCCATCGAAGGCGCGACCGCGCTGCAAGGGCTGCGCGTCGGCCTCGAGATCGAGTTCTACCTCTTCGAGCGCAACGACGGCACCGCCGTGACGACGGCAACCTCGGACGTCGGCTCCTACTTCGACTTCTCGGCGAACGATCGCGGCGAAGAGGCGCGCAACGCAATCGTCGCAGCGCTGCGCTCGATGGGCGTTCCGATCGCCTCGGCGCACCACGAGCACGGGGCCGGCCAGCACGAGATCGACGTCGCGCACGACGATCCGCTCGCCGCCGCCGATCACGCGCTGACGCTGCGTACGATCGCAAAACACGTCGCCGCCGAGTTCAATCTCGAAGCGACCTTCATGCCGAAGCCGCTGGCCGAGTGCGCCGGCAGCGGCCTCCATGCCGATTTCCGGCTGCCGGAGACGAGCGACGAGGAGCCCGCGCTCTATGTCGTCGGCGGGCTGCTCGCGCACGCGCCGGCGACGACGGCGGTCTGCAATCCGACGGTCAACTCGTACAAACGCTTGGTGGCGGCGTGGGACGCGCCGATCTACGCGGTCTGGTCGGAGCGCAGCGCGAACGCGCTCGTGCGCGTGCCGCCGGGGCAGAGCCCGCCGCGCATCGAGATGCGCAGCCCCGACCCCGCCTGCAATCCGTATCTCGCGCTTGCGGTGTTGATCGGCGCTGCGGCCGACGGCGTGACGCACGCGACGCTCCCCGGACCACCGCTCGTCGGCTCGACCTACGATCTCAGCGAGAAAGATCGCCGCGAACGCGGGATTCGCACGCTGCCGAAATCGCTGCGCCAAGCGATCAGCGAACTCGACGCCGACCCCGTGGTCCGCGCGTCGCTCGGCGATCACCTCTACCACGCCTTCCGCGACGCAAAGCTCGAAGAGTACGAACGCTATCGCCGCGCCGTCCATCCGTGGGAGCGCGACGCCTACCTGCGCCTCTACTAGATGCGAAGCCACGCTCTAGTTCCGATTGCCGTGGCCGCCGTGGCGGCCGGACTGGCGGCGGCGGCGATGGCGCTCTTCGCCGCGCCTTGGCTACGGCTCGCGGTGCGGATCGTCGCGTGCTACGACGTCGCGGCGATCGCGATGCTGATCTGGTACGCGCAGCTCGTGCTGCGGGCGAGCTGCGAGCAGACCAAGCTCCTCGCCAGCGGAGAGGACCCCGGTCGCAACGTCGCCTTTCTCGTGACGTTGGTCGCGGTATTCTTCGGTTTCGTCGCGGCCTTCGACGTGCTCGGGCATGGCCCGCACAACCTTGCAACGCAGCGCGAGACCGCGATCGACATCTTGGGATTCAGCGCGGTGGCGCTGGGATGGCTCCTGATCCACACCGTCTTCATCTTCCGCTACGCGCACCTCTACTATCGCGATGCCGACCGCGACAAGGAGAGCGACCGCGGCCTAA